>JAJYIL010000462.1 GCA_021790055.1 Bacteroidota bacterium | reverse complement strand
TTCGGGAAAAATCCGCTGCCGATCTTCTGCAAATTGATTTTGATGGATACTCAATCGGAGGCTTAGCTGTTGGTGAACCGGCAGAAATGATGTACGACTTAGTGAATTTTACAACAGATTTTCTACCTAGAGATAGGCCGCGATATTTAATGGGCGTCGGCAGACCGGAAAATATTCTTGAGGCAATTGAAAGAGGTATCGATATGTTCGATTGTGTAATGCCGACACGGAACGCACGCAATTCAAGCTTGTTTACTTCAACAGGTGCTCTATCAATGCGGAATGCAAGGTATAAAAATGATTTCAGCCCGGTTGATGAGAGCTGCGATTGTTATACGTGCAGAAACTATACGCGGGCTTACCTGCGGCATCTGTTTATTGCCGGAGAAATTTTAGCGCTTGAACTGGCGAGCATTCATAACCTTCACTTTTATTTGAAGCTTGTCGAAGAAGCTCGTCATCAAATAAATGATGGAAATTTTTCTGAGTGGAAAAAAAGCATAATAAATAAAATATCATATAACATAAATAATAATCCGGAGGATTAATTGGAATCTTTATTAGCAATGGCTCCTCCGCCAAACGGCGGCGGCGGTTCAAGTTTAATCAGCACCATAATAATGTTTGGTGCTATCTTCTTAATTTTTTATTTCATGATAATCAGGCCGCAGCAAAAGCGAGCTAAGGAAAGAGAGAAATTACTTTCCAATATGCAGAAGGGCGACAAGGTTGTTACCAGCGGCGGTCTGCACGGAACCATTGTTCACATTGATGAAAAGACCGTTATGCTGCAGGTGTCGGACAACGTAAAGCTGAAGTACGAGCGCTCTGCGATCGCCACTATTGTACCTACCGGCAAGGATGGAAATTAGTTTTTTGGACATGGTTTTTGAAATAGAAGATATGTATGAATTTTATTTGATAATTAAAACTTTGGGATGATGGAGTGTTGGAATAATGGAGTATCAACCCGTACTCCATTATTTTCCTAAAGGAACACCTTAGACATAACTCCATTATTCCGGGATTTCAATTTACACTTTTGGTTTTATATATTTTCTATTGTTTGAATTTAAAAGGATTGAAAGAGATGTTTTGTTCTGTTGAAAAAGCTGTTGAAGATATAAAGAACGGCAAAATAATAATTATTGTAGATGACGAAGACCGGGAGAATGAAGGGGATTTTATTTGCGCCGCTGAGTATGTTACCCCCGAAATTGTAAACTTCATGACAAAGTATGGAAGAGGAATGCTATGCGTTGCCGTAAGCGGCAATCGCCTTGATGAACTTGGACTGCCGCTAATGGTTGATTCCAATTCAGCACTTCACGGTACACAATTTACTGTTACAATTGATGCGAAAGAAGGTACAACAACAGGCATCTCGGCTGCCGACAGATCTCTTACCATAAAAAAGATTATCGACAATTCAACTAAAGCGGAAGATTTCGCAAGACCCGGGCACATATTCCCTCTACGTGCTTTTGATGAAGGGGTGCTGAGACGTGCGGGACATACCGAGGCTGCAGTTGACATCTGCAAGCTTGCAAACCTAAAGGCTGCCGGAGTGCTTTGCGAAATTCTTCAAGACAACGGGGAGATGGCTCGCGTACCGGAACTTGTTAAGATTGCAAAAAGATTTGATTTAAAAATCCTTACAGTTAAAGACTTAATCAAATACAGGCTTACGAAAGAAAGATTAATTGAACAGGTTGCCGAAGCAAAGCTTCCAACCAAGCACGGAAATTTTAAGGTAAAGCTTTACAAAAGCTTCGTTGATAATAAGGAACACCTGGCTTTAATCAAAGGCAAGGTAAGCTCTGAAAAACCGGTCTTAGTCAGGATGCATTCGGAATGCTTAACGGGTGATGTCTTCCATTCGCTAAGATGCGATTGTCATGATCAGCTAAATGTTTCGCTTGGTATGATTTCAAAGGAGGAAGCCGGAATTGTTGTCTACATGCGACAGGAAGGAAGAGGCATAGGCTTAACAAATAAAATACGTGCCTACAAGCTTCAGGACGAAGGCAAGGATACTGTAGAAGCAAACGAAGCTCTCGGCTTTAAACCCGATTTAAGGGACTACGGCATAGGCGCGCAAATTCTGCTTGACTTGGGCGTTAAGAAAATCCGGCTGCTTACAAACAATCCAAAAAAAGTTATTGGACTTGAAGGTTATGGATTGGAAATCGTTGAACGTGTTCCGATTGAAATTCCTCCAAATGAAAACAACGTAAAATACTTGAAGACTAAGCGGGATAAGCTTGGGCACTTAATTCTTAAGTAGGATTTTTTTTATGGGGTTTTGTCCTTGATGATACTCAGTTTGGCAGATATCGTAGCTATTTATGCAGTAGTTCAATTATTATCCTTAACGGCAGTAAGCTTAAATTATAAAAAGGGAAAACTACTCAGCAGCCGCTTACTTGCGGGATTCATGGCTTCCAACGCATTATTAATCGGACAATATTTATTAACACACCTTCATATAATTTCGCACGAGAAGCTAACGTTGATTTACAGCATTGGAACGTCATCATATCTTTTGTTGATGCCCTTTTTATATCTCTATATATTATCCCTTTGCTACAGCGATTTTAGATTAAAGAAAATCCATCTTTTGCATCTCGCGCCGTTTTTAGCAGTAACGCTATTTTCATTCATAATGAACTTTTTAATCAATCAAGAAAAAATAGCAAGTACGGCATTCTTATCACGTGGAGGTATATTACATTCGGAGTTTTTAATCCGCCGAATTTTAATGCATATTCAGATTTTATCTTATTTAATTGCATCTGTAATCGCTCTCGCTTCTTACAGGAGAAATCTGAAAGAAATGTATTCATCGGTAGAAAAAATCGACCTTGCATGGTGCAATATGCTTTTAGCCGGATTCACAGCAATGTGGTCTCTAGATGTATTATCATGGCTTTTAGCAAGCATGAGATTAATTTCTTTTATAACCCAGTACTGGCTGTTTGTTTCTTCATTGCTCATAAATCTTTCATTCACTTTAATTGTAACCTTCAGGGGGCTTATTCAATCTGAAAGCTTTTCGGGGATCCAGGAATTTCCCAAATACATATCATCGAGGTTAAAGCTGACCGACTGCAAAGAAATCATTCAGAAATTAACTGCTTATATGAAGAACGAAAAACCCTATCTCAAACCTTCTCTTTCGGTAGAAGATCTTACAAAAAGTTTAAATATTCCTGCAAAGAATTTATCTCAAGCAATCCATACAATCTTAAATAAAAGCTTCTACGACCTCATTAATTCTTACCGCATTGAGGAAGTCAAACAACTTATGCTAAATCCCGGTTATAAAAATCAAACGTTTCTTGCGCTGGCTTACAATGCCGGATTTAATTCCAAATCTGTCTTCAATTCTGCGTTTAAAAAGCA
>JAJYIL010000461.1 GCA_021790055.1 Bacteroidota bacterium | reverse complement strand
TATAAATAATTATTAACACACGTTACGCAAACCTTTGGAATAATGGAGCAGACCAAATCGTTCCAACACTCCATTATTCCAGCACTCCAAGGGTAGTGCTTGCGTAAGATGACTTATAAACTAAAAAACCTCTCCGGATAGATTTCGAAGAGGTTTTTTAACTTGATGTAATTCAAGTTACTCTTCTCATCTTTCTCCGATGAAATCGGAGCAGGAATTAGCACCCCGATTTTATCTGGGTTGCTAAGGTTTCAAAGGGCCTGTCCCTCAACCTTTCTCGATAAGACTTTTATTTATTCTATGATAATAAAAAACCCTTCTCGATTTGGTATCGGGAAGGGCTTCTATAAAATTTTTATGTGATTAAATAATTACTCGGCATCCTTCCGCAATGGCGTACACATCATTGTACAGCAGCAACACATTGCAGTTGGTTTTGTTGAAAGATTAATATTTAAATTGATCCGCTTCATAATTGATGAGTGCAAACATAAACGATACTAAGCTTGATGTCAAGTGTTTTGAAGTAGACCTGAAGAAAATTTAAAATATTTTTTTCAACTTTTGAATAATTATAAAAGATAAATATTATTTATTGATTTGCACTGAACATTCCCCATTTTACATCGAAGTCCTTAAGTAATTCTTTCACAATTTTAACCTGGTCATTCCGAACCATCAAAATAGTAGGGTCCATATATCCGCGAATGTAGGCGGTGTTCTCACCCTGCAAAAAATATTCGATACCTTCGTTATCCAGTACGCTTTTTATCAAAGCTATATCTCCCAGATTATAAGTCGAAAGTATTGGAATAAACGTCTGGTCTTCATCCGCTTCAATATTTTTGTCCTTAGTTTTTTCTTCCGGCAATTTATCTACAAGATCAACATCGCAATCGGGACAGTGTGTAAAACCTTCCCTATATTCGGCGCCGCAATTTGGACAAAACATAAATCCTCCTAAAATTATTACCAGAAGTTAGACAAAAATAAATATTCAAGTAATAATTATAACCTATGAATTTTCATACAGCCTTTAAATAGCGGGGTTTATAAAGCTCTGATTTCAAAAATATTTTCTAAATAAGAATTGGTGACTTTTCTTATTCTTCCCAAAGTATTGTAAGTACCGAATTGTACCTGTACATCGGAATGTTCTGCTCATAAAGGAAGTAATCTTTTTTATAGTTGAAATCTTCCCAGAACCAGGCGTCTGCAAGTATTTTTTCAGGATCGTTTGAAATCTTTTCTCCTTTAAAAAATTCATAGGCATAGGAAGACGAGGATACCTTGCTGCCGGTCCTAATAAATTTGAACGGGAAATATTTATTTATCCGGCTCCATTTTACAGCACCATCCCTGCACATTATTATGGCTACGGGATAACTTCCGATTTCTGCGTACCTCAAAGCTGCGGCACTTAGGGAAGTATTAAAGTATTGTGCCGCATCAGCAAGAATAAATTTAGAATATTTTTTTCCTTTAGTAAAAGTAGAGAACCACTCCTCTGGCATAAGAAGCTCAGCGGCAAAATCGTTGGCGGCGACCTCGGCATATAAATTTTGTTTAATGCCTCTGATATCCAGCCCGCTGCAGAAGAAGCTATTCTCCTTTTTACCGGAATTAAAATAATGCCCAAGCTCGTGAGCAATGGTGAATCTTTTTTGACCACTCTCTGCGAGCTCGGCATCAACTGAGATAATACCCATACCGCTCTTAAAAACGAATTGTCCCTCGCATGATTCAAGCGCTTTTTCCTCAATAAAAATATTTTCGCAGCCTGCAATAGCATATAAATCAATTTTACCCGGTTTATCTATGAATAAGCCACGCAATAATTTTTTTGCATTAGCTTTAGCGAGTATGTTCATCTTTGTTGTCCAGAAAATTTTTAAGCTTATCTATTTTCTCCTTCTGTAATTTTAATTCTTCATAGTTGTCATCAGAAGAGCATTGCTTCCTATACGCAAAGCCCAAATCATTTAAAGAAGAATCATCCTCTTTTATAATTCCAATGTTACTAGCTAAATCTTTCAAGAAATCCCCTGCCTTTTGCTGCCTTTCAGTTCCCATTTTTAATTTAATCTCTGCTTCCTTCCGGTCTAAAAAATTGTTAGCCCGTGCAATAATTGCATCGGGATCTTCCCCGCGCTCCAGAAAAGTTGACCGAATATCTTCTTCATCCTCAGAAGGCGAAAGGAAGATGCCGAATAATATTTCAAGTCGTTTATTTGTCATTTTGCACCTTATTAGTTTGATAAATGATTATTGATATTTTTGAATTTTTTCAATTAAATCCTCTGGTAAATTCTGTAACAAGTGATAAGGGATATTTTTACTTATTCTCCTCCTAATTTTTCTGATAGTAATTTCAGCTTCATCAGCAGTTATGCCGAGATCTAAAGAGATACTTTTCGGCTTATGCTCTTTTATCATCTCGTTAAAAATAATCTGGGCATCTTCATCATCGCCAAGAATAACGTCCCTGCAATGTTTTTCGATGATATCTGCATCGATACTGCCTTCAATATCCTGAGGCTTAGTATTAATTAAGATATCCATTTTCGGGTTACCATCTTCGTCGTCATTATTATGAGGAATGTCTACTGAGACGTAACGCTTCTCTTTTTTTGCAAGGTTTGAAACTTCGCTGTCTATACAGCCCCACATTATCTGTTCGAGCTTAAATTTATTCATATCCCAGGCTCTCGTTCCGTCAATTAAGTCGCCGAAAATTTCATTCATTATCTCTTCAGCCTTGCAGGTCTTCATAAATTCGAGTCCAAGAAAAATACCGAGCTCTTTCCTGGCATACTCGACCATATCTAGATAGGATTTACGGTTAGAATTTATAAAATACTGAATAGCCTTTCGGCGGCATTCTTGTTTTATCAGATCATTCAAAGGAATCACCTCATAATATTTTATTCAATTACCTGTAATACTCCCGCAAATTCAAATTCCGTCAAAGACGGAAAAATATTTTTTAGGAGTAATACCCCAAGAAATGAAGAAATTAAATATGGCAAGCGTTAATAATTCAAATAGAGCCCTGGAAAATAAAAGTCAGTATAAAGAAGCCGGATTAAGGAAAATTTATCGAATAGTTCTCGTCTCCTTACCGTCCATTTCCCGATTGTTTCCCGTCTGCTTTCCGTCTATTTCCCAACTATGTAATATCCGTTTGCCGTTAAATTGTCGTCCTTCTAACGTAGTGCAGCCGTACTGCTGCCGTAATGCAGACGTATCCGGCTCGTCCAATAAAAAGAATTACAACCGGAGCTTCTGTGAACTGCCTGTTCATAAAAGAATATTAGAATCGAACCAATTTAATAATTTGTCCCCGCCACATAAACATAGCGCAAATAAAATAAGCGATATAAAGTTAATAAAATTTTTTAATAATAAATTA
>JAJYIL010000460.1 GCA_021790055.1 Bacteroidota bacterium | reverse complement strand
TCCGGAACTTATAGCATTTAAATATTTTATCGCCGGCACCAACTCTATCCTGGACAAAAAATACGGGACCAGGAGAAGAAAATCTATTTAAGATAAATAGAAGCGGGTAAAGCCATGACAGAATAAAAATCATTGCGAGCGCCGAGAAGGTAATATCTAAACTGCGCTTTACAAATCTCCAATGAAACTCCGCAAGCGGCTCGCTTCTTACTGTAATAATAGGGAAGTTCCCCATCATTGTTACTTCAAACTTCTTTGAGAGGAACTTAAAATAGTCCGGGATGATATGAACTCTGACTGCATGTCGATTGCATACCTTAATGATGCCGTCCAGCTGATTCGATGCATATATCGGAAGTGCAATTACAACTTCTTCAACTTTATTTTCAGGAAGAATTTTATCCAGATCATCAATTTTACCAAGAGTTTCTCCGTCTAAGGAATTGTCGTCAAGAAAGCCGATAAAATTATATCCGAAGTCATTATGACTGTTAATCATATTGAAAAAGTTTTTACCGAGCTCGCCGGCGCCAATAATCAGCACATTTCGGATGTTTTTTTCTCTTGCTCTGACTTTAGCAAGAGTATGCTTTACAAATTGTGTTCTTGCGCTAACCAGGACAGTCAGCATCAGAGAATAAAGAATAATAAAATTCCTAGTGAAAAGATCTTCTTTTACTACGAAGATGAATAGAACCGCCGTTAACGCTTGTACAATAACGTTGCGGATAATCTTTATAAACTGATATGAAAAATTCCTGGTGTTGAAATCTTCATAGAACTCAATAACATTTGAGACGAAATACCATTCAAAGTTTAACCCCATCATCAAGATGAACATGTGGTTTCGTTCCAGAAGAATTCTTAAAGACTGAGCGAGTATTGCCGAAACAATAAATGAAATATTCAGGATGATAAGATCGAGAAACAGTCGTAAATAATATGTCGATTTCCTGCCGGCAATCATTTTTTCTAAAGCATTTCTTTAATAATTGAAAAACTCATTACACTTCTCATCAACAAAGTCTTTTATTTTTCTCTCAAAGATTTTCCGGTCAAACTGTTTTGCATATTCGTTAAGGTCAGCAGGAATAAACTTGTCGGAACACTTTTCAAATCGAAGTACTGCATCTTTTATTTGGTCGGCATCCTGCTCGGTAAAAAGAACACCGGTTTTATTATCTATCATTGTCTCTCCGGTGCCACCTTTGCTTAATGCAATAACAGGTGCACCGCAAGAAAGCGCTTCAATTACCATAATCCCAAAATCTTCGTCGGCAGCAAAGACAAAAGCCTTTGCTTTCTGCATATATTCCCGCAGCTTCTCCCTCGGTTGTGAACCGAGAAATTCTATATTACTCGCTGACTTTGATTTTATCTTTTTTTCTTCCGGACCTTCACCAATAATTACTAACTTTTTATCCGTCATTTTGGAAAATGCTTCGGCGATTAAATCAATTCTTTTGTAAGGAACAAGCCGTGATGCAGTCAAATAAAAATCTTCCTTATTTGATTGAAGCGGGAATAAATGCGTATCTACTGGAGGATAAATTACTTCAGCATCTCTACGATAAGTTTTTTTGATTCTTGCAGCAATGTACTTTGAGTTCGCCAAAAAATGATCAACTCTGTTTGCAGCAGCAATATCCCACAGCCGGATATAATGTAAGATTGCTTTTGCTGCCATAGCTTTAAGCCCATGCCTTAGTCCAGCTTCGTTTAAATATTGATGAGTTAAATCCCAGGCATATCTGATCGGAGTGTGGCAGTAATTTATGTGAAGTTGGTTCGAATTAGTAAGAACACCTTTAGCAACTGCATGAGAACTGGAAATTATCAAATCGTAACCGGAAAGATCAAACTGTTCAATTGCATATGGAAAGAATGGCAGGTACTTGCGGTGATTTTTTCTTATTGACCTTTTATTCTGTAAGAATGAAGTAATTGGAACTTTGTCTTTTACTACAATTCTTTGTTCCTCTTCGGTCAGCAAATTGAAAAGGACAAAAACATCTGCATCTTTCCAGACATTAGTTAAGGATTCAACAACTCTTTCGGAACCGGCATATCCGGCAAACCAATCATGGACAATTGCTATCTTCAAATATCTTCCAATCCCTCATGCGTATAAAATTGAATCAAATAGCCTTTTATATTCGGAAGAAAATCTTTCTAAGCTGAAATTCTCCTCAACCGATTTCCTGGCATTATTTCTAACAGCTTCAATCTCAATCGAATTAAATTTCCCGATGCAGTATTTTATCTTTTCACTCAATGCTTTAGTATTCGACGGCGGAACCAAAAATCCGTTTTTATTATTTGTAATAAGTTCCCTGGGTCCGCCGACATCCGACGCAATTACAATCTTACCAAACAACAAGGCTTCCAGCACGGTAAGTGAAAAAGATTCGGGTATGCTTGAGTAGTTTATCAAAATATCTATGCTGCTGTAAATCTTCTCTTTGGATTTTTCAAATCCGTGAAAGTGAACATTCCGTTCTAAATTCGCATCCACAATAAATTTCATTAATTCTTTTTCATAAATGACCGAGTCAGGTTCATCTTCTCTCGGTGCGCCAAAGATATGAATATGAACATTCTTGTTTTGATATATGCTTTCTTTAGCCGCCTCAAAAATATTATCAATCGCCTTTAGCCTGATTATACTGCCGACAATTCCAATGCTGATATTTTCTTTTTTATCGGCATACGATTCATCAAGTTCCGGAAGAATAATTCCATGGCGGATTTTAGTCGTCTTTTTCTTAAAATCATCTCCAAGTATTAATTGCAAATTTTCAGAAACCGAATCCGAGATGCTGACAAGTTTATCGGAGTAGCGGTAAAGCATTTTTAATATTTTAGCCTCAAATGATTCTTCTTTATGAATTAAATGCTGTACGATAATAAATTTCTTTCTTGTTAAAATTTTTACAGGAACGCCGTACATCCCGGCAAAGTTTCCGTTAGCTAAGATCAAATCAATTTTACTCGTTAAAATTACTTTAATTACTCTAATTGTAGAAATAGTTATGTTGAAAAGAATTTTGATGCCTGACGTTATTCCCCACGCGTTATTTCTACGATAAAATTTTTTAAGGCTGTTGATTCTGATCGCCTCAATTCCATTTTGCTCGAAGGTTTTCACCGGCTCTCCTTCGGGTGAAGCGATGACAAATTTATATTCCTTAATGTTTGCTGCTAGCTTGAGCAAGAATTCCTCTCCGCCGCCCCAGCTTTGCATCACCGAGATACATAAGATATTTTTCTTTCTACCAATCATCAAGAATTCTTATAAGATATTGGAAGAAACTTAACAGCTAAAAAAGTAAAGAAGTGAAGTAGATTACGCAATATACGGAATACAATTCCTTTGTTCCTAAAATATTTGTATTTGGGAATAGGAATATTTCTTTTCG
>JAJYIL010000459.1 GCA_021790055.1 Bacteroidota bacterium | reverse complement strand
ATCTTAATCCCCATGTGTCATGGAATAAAACATCAAATCCAATTTTGATTCATAATTGAATGCGTGGTAATCCTAACGTTGCATTTTTATTTATTAAAGATAATCGAGAAAGTTGAACCCACTCCCTTTTGGCTATGAACTCCTATTTCAGCTCCCAGCAAGTCGGCATAACTTTTTACGAGCGCCAGACCTAAGCCGTTTCCTTCATACCTGCGACTGTATCCTCCTTCTTCCTGCGTAAAGGGATGAAAGAGCTTTGACAGATAAATTTGCGAAATCCCGATGCCGGTATCGCTTACGTCGATATTCAGCCGTTGCAAATCGTCATAGCAAATAACAATTTCAACTTCGCCTTTCTCCGTATACTTTATCGCGTTGTCTATAAGGTTCTGCAATATTTCCGTAACAATAAACTCGTCCGTAACGATTGTTGTATTTTCAGGAATTGTATTGTAAAAAAGCTTAATTCCTTTTTGGTCGGCAGCGTTGGAAAATTCAACCAGAAGATTCTTAATTAATAATGCAACATCCACACTCGAATAATTTATTTTCAAATTTCCACTCTGAAGTGCCGACATATTCAAGATCGAATTTATAGTTCTAAGCAGTCTCTTACCGGCAGAATCGATGGATGAAAAGATTGAATCAAATTTATCACCGGTAAGTTCTTTTGTTTCTTCTTTAAGTAACGAGCTGTAGCTTAAAATTATATTCAATGGAGTCCGGATTTCATGGGACATTTGAGCAAGGAATTCGGTTTTCAATCTGTCTGATTCTTCTGCTTTTTCTTTTGCAGCTAACAGTTCCAGCCTCATAGTTTTTTGCGCAGTTATGTCTTCTTTTAATGCTAAGAAATGAGTAGTATTTCCAGATGAGTCTTTTATTGGCGAAATCAAAGCTGATTCCCAGTACAGCTCTCCATTTTTTTTCTTATTAAGAAATTCTCCCCTCCATTCTTTTCCGCTTAGAATCAAATCCCACAGTTGCTTATATTCGGACAAAGGTGTGGCACCGGAGCTTAATATGCTTGGCTTAATGCCCACAACTTCACTTAAATTATAACCGGTTAATTCAGTAAACTTGGGATTTACATACTCTATTTTACCTTCAAGATCGGTAATCATAATGGAGCTTGGGTTTTGTTCTACTGCAGTAGATAGCTTTCGTATTTGGTCTTCATCTTGTTTTCTCTGTGAGATATCCACAAGAATTCCTCTAGCACCAATAGGCTTTCCTTCCCTGATTATTGGATTTGCAAATATCATCGCCGGGAATCTTGTACCGTCAACTTTTACTGCAGTATATTCGTTCGATACTCTTTTTTCGCTTTGAAAGATTTTTTGAAAGTTCTCTTTAGCTCTTATCCTATCTTCGGGAATAATCAAATCAAATACCGAAAGATTCTTACCAATATCTTCAGGCTTATACCCGAACATCTCGAAGCCGGCTAAATTTCCATAGGTTAATATTCCATTAATATTTGTTTCAAATACATTTTGCGGTAGAAGCTCAATTAATTCTTTTAACACCAGTCTGCTTTCAAGCAATGCACACTCTGATTTCTTCCTCACGGTTATATCCCTAATTATACTCTGGAAATATATTTTCCCGTCTACCTCTAATGTCCTCGAGCTTACTTCTACCGGGAATACTTTGCCGTCTTTGGCTTTATGAGTTGATTCGAAGACCGATCCTTCCTTAACAGCCATTTTCTTCCGCCTGTTAATCAGCCTGTTTTCATCATCCAGAACAAGAAGGTCTTCAATATTCATTTTAAGAATTTCATCTTTCGTGTAGCCGTAAGATTCAAAGGCTTTATCGTTTGCCTCAATTATTCTGCCGTCATAATCCATGAGAATGATAATATCGTTGACATATTTTGTAAAAACATCAAGATGCTTTTGAACAACTTTCTTTTCGCTAAGAGAAGAATCAATTCGTCTTATATATCTCTTCGTTAAAAAGAATAGAAGTACGGAAGTAGCGAGCACGAACAGCCACCCTTTGATCAATTCTATTCGAACAAAATCATTAGAGCCGGCGCTTATGTTTTCTGCCAAATGGTTGGAAAAGCTAATCCATATAACTCCAACGACCAAAAATGATAAAGCGGATTTTATTGCCGCTTTATTTAAGGCTGAAATCTCCACAGTTTTAAATTTCATAATTTATCTCGCATTTATTTCTATTTTTTTTGGCGAAGTACAGAATTACCAGAATACCCGGCTATTTGTTGAACCCTATTTTATAATCGGCTAAAACAGTAATCGAAATATTTTTAGACCGGTTTAGTCTTAAAATATTGAAGATATAATTCTACAGCCTTCCGTCTTCCATTAGCTCATCAAGAGAAGACTGCAATACCTGCTGTGCAATTATAATATGCCTTTCTTCGGTTCTTAACCCGGATACTACAAGACGTATTACAAATTTTCCGTTAAGCTTTGTATGGGTTAAAAAGATTTTACCGGTAGAGTTTACCTTGTTCATCAAAGCTTGATTCAGCTTATCGAGCCTTGCGTCGTCGTTAATATCTTTCGGATGGGCTCTAAAGCATGTTGTACTGAAGGGAACCGGCGCCATCAGCTCAAACTGCTGATTGCTCTTTATCCAGCTGGAAAAAACCTTGCCAAGACGCAAATGCTCCTTAATTCTTTCTGCAATTCCTTCAACGCCAAAGTACCTGATTATAAACCACAGCTTAAGTGCGCGGAATCTTCTGCCGAGCTGTATGCCGTAATCCATATAATTTATTACGTTGGCATCTTCGGAAGTCTTTAAGTATTCCGGAATAAGACTGAAAGCGCGCTTTAAAATATTTTTCTTGCGTGTAAACAGCACGCTTAAATCCAGCGGAGTAAACAGCCATTTATGCGGATTTACTACCAGCGAATCCGCCTTCTCCGCTCCGGCAAAAATGTAACGCATCTCCGGGATAATTGCAGTAGATCCAGCATGAGCAGAATCTACATGAAGCCAAAGCCTTTCGCGCTCGCAGATAGATGCAATTTTATCTACCGGGTCTATACTTGTTGTTGAAGTTGTTCCGATTGTTGCTACAACGCAGAAAGGAATCCAGCCGTTCTTACGGTCTTCTTCAATAGCCTTTTCTAATTCCAGCGGAATCATTTTAAATTCATTATCGGCTGGAATTTTTCTCAGACCTTCAATTCCGAGCCCGAGTGTAATTGCGGATTTGTCAACCGAGGAGTGCGCTTGTTCGGAAGCATAAAGACGGAATCCTTTTATATTTTTTGCGCATGTCAAACCGTGGTCTTTAATCTCATAGCCTTCTATTTGCTCGCGTGCGGCGGCAATAGCGTGCATCGTGCTTACTGAAGCAGAATCGTAAATGATTCCCCAGAAGTCTTCGTTTAGCCCAAGCATTTGTCTGAACCAATCCAGAGTCACTTCTTCAAGCTCGGTAAAAGATCGG
>JAJYIL010000458.1 GCA_021790055.1 Bacteroidota bacterium | reverse complement strand
TTCCCTTATCTTTTAATATCTTGTAAACGTCATAATGGTTTTGCAGGTTAAGCCACAATTCAACCGATGTTCCAAGATACCGTGATAATTTTAACGCAAGCTCCGAGCTTAAATTTCTTTTTTCATTAATCAATTCGTTAATCGTTTTAAATGAAGTATCCAAATCTTCAGCTAGCTGAGTCTGCGAAATTCCAAGCGGTTCCAAAAATTCTTCTTTAAGTATTTCACCTGGATGAGACGGTTTTCTATTTAACTTATACATACTTTCCTTCATTTATGCTAATCTGTTATTTTAATATCATACGCATTTGATTTTTCAAAGCCAAATACAATCCTGTATTGGTCATTTATTCTAATACTAAACTTTCCCTTAAAATTTCCTTTCAGAGCCTCCAGTTTATTTCCTGGCAGAATTTTCAAATAATTAATTGAAACAGCCGAATTTAAATAATCGATTTTCCTCAATGATGCTTTAATAATGGATGGAGAAAACCTTGAAGATTTACCCGTCAAAAGCAATTTTTCTGTTTCTTTATCATTAAAATTTTTAATCAATATTTACTTCTTAAATAAAAAATTATGAACAAAGATGAATCTTTAAAATCAAAATTGCAATTACTGCCAACTCAACAACTACCTTTTGTTCTGATTGGAAGTATTATTTCAAAAATAGTTTCGCCTTTTTTTGATGAAACAAGATTGAAGGCGCCGTGATGCTGTTCAATAATTTTTTGAGATATTGAAAGTCCCAAACCTGTGCCGGATGCCTTTGTAGTAAAGAAAGGCTCAAATATTTTTAGTTCCGCGTCGATGCCGTTACCGTTATCTTTAACCAAAATTGAAATTGAATTATCCCCATTATATTTCCGGGAAGATATTTCGATTAGACCATTTTGGTTCACAGCTTCGATTGAATTGTCGATTAAATTGATGAATACTTGTTTTAACTTGTCTTTATCGGCTTCAAGACAAATATTACCTATATTATTAACAAGAATTATATTTTTATCATTCAACTTTTTGCTTAATTGATTATGGACATTATCTATTAAGCTTTTTAATTCTACTTCTGAATAATTCAATTCCATCTGGCGTGAAAACTGAAGAACATCCTTTACAAGATTATTTAAGCGGTTGATTTCGGTTTTCATTATTTCAAAGTTCTCTTTAACTTGTTCGCTTAAACCCTCAGCCAAAGGCTGATGAGCCTGCGGCTCAAAAGTTTCGGCAATTATATCGGCATTCAGTTTAATTGAGGTTAAAGGAGTCTTAATCTCATGCGCAAGGATAGCAGCCATCTTGCCAAGAGCCGCAAGCTTTTCTCTCTTTATTAATTCTTCGGTATTATTTTTTAAAGTTACTGACATATTGTTAAAGGCTTTAGTTAGTTCGCCAATCTCGTCATTAGTATTAAGGTTTAGCTTTATGCCGTAATTGCCTTTTTCAATCTCATGCGCTTTTGATTTTAACTTGTTAAGCGGATTTGAAATTATCTTGATTATAACAAATGCTATACTGACGCTTACAATCAAACCGCCAAAAACACTAAGCAGAAAGTAACGCATCAATTCATGGTTCGATTTAATATTAAAAATTATTTTTATAAGCGGAATTTGAATTAGAAGAATTATAACAGGAACCAGTATAATGGAGCTTAAAATAATTTTCTTCTTTATACTGAAATTGTGCAGCCTTCCCAGCGAAGCAGGAAACATATCAAACCTACTAATCGCAATTGTAATAAAAAGTATCACACCAATTAGAAAAGCAACCGGACTCATTTCTACTAAAAAATAAAAACCAAGGTACCAGGGCAAAAACAAACCAAAAATAAATGAGATTAAATTGGTAATGATTAAACCGAGCATAAGCATTATAATTTGCTTGCGCAGCAGCTCATCCTTCTCATGGTAATATTTTTTAACGAGCCAATAAAAATTTACGGCAATAAGCAGAGTATAAAAAATTAAATATACAGGATAAAGCGGAGTGAAATGCGCTTCAAACATACTGCCGTGCATGTGGGAAGCATGTATTAGGTTCCCAGTCCACAAAAGGATAAATACTATTGCGGCAGGAATTAAGATTGAAAGACTTTTCGTTAAACCTATCTTTTGCGGACGAGGAAAATTCCAGCTGAAGAATGTAATTGTTACAATAATAAGCAGCAATAAAGAATGGCATGAGATATCGAGTATTGTAACATTCTCCGAGTTCATCAGAAAAAAATGAACGCTGTGAGAAATTAAATAGCCGATAACTAAAATCAGAATAAGAATAAAAAGCTGGCTTTGTTTATCCCTGCCGGACCTCGAATAAATAATATAAATCAATCCCACCGCACTTAAAAATGTAGCGAGAAGAAATAATAGCTGTGTAATGTCTAATGTCATAAGAGATTTCATGACAACTTTCATACCTTAAATATTATTACTGATATGGGAAAAATCTCATTAACGGTTTTAAATAAATTAAAGATTTTCAATTTATTTAAATCTACAAATAATCCGGTCTACAAAATTACATCGGAAAGCGAACATTGCCGATGGCATATTGTTTGGTTTTGAACTAAAAAGAAACAGATTTAAGATAACGATTTACTAAATAAAAAAACTAGCAAAAAAAATGAAGTCAAAAAAAAACAATATCCTAAGGGATCCGGTTTGTATGAGAAGAATGAATAAAAACAAAGCTTATGTTAAAATAAAATATGAAGATGAATTTTACTATCTGTGCTGCCCGAAATGTCAGTCGGAGTTTGCAAAAGACACAAAGAAATACGTGGAAAGATATAAAGAGATTAATGTTTAATAACACATACAGCTCAAGGAATAATTGAGTAGTAATGGAATATTCGGTCAGTTCCAATACTCCATTTCTCCAAAACTCCATTTATTGAATAGTATGAGTTCGCATCTTTTTAAAATTGAGATTAACGAATTAAAAATCCACAATCTGAGAAGGTGGATTTGGTTTGTCCCCATAGGGAGCTACAAAAATCAAATCCTTGTTGCTCTTCTTTCTTCTCTTGGTCTTCTTGATACTTTACTTATTTTCTTATCTTATCTTCATCCAAGCCTACTGTATCTACACAATATCCTCTTGACCAAAAATGATTTCCCCAATATGGTTTCTTCTTTAACCTCAGAAAACTTTTGAAACAATAATGATGTCTTCGCCTGTAGAAATTAATATTCCGTACTTAAGTGAGTTAGTAAAATTAATACCCGGCATAAAAAATATTCATCACGTCCGTTTGTGGAAATTAAACGATGCTGATCTTCATTTTGAAGCTCATGCAGAAACGGATAATAAATTAATCGGCGCTACCAACATAATTCAAAAGAAAATTAAAGATTTACTTCACGATAATTTTGAGATTACACATACCATACTTTAATTTGAATGTAACAATAGTGCCGTTAAAGAATTAATATA
>JAJYIL010000457.1 GCA_021790055.1 Bacteroidota bacterium | reverse complement strand
GGAAAAGAAGAATGAGTTGATTGGTCTTGTTGAAAGGAAAATTTCTCCTTCATCATGGAGATTTCTAACCGGCGATAGTTTATCAATTCATAAATTGACGGAAGCTGCCGGGTTCCATTTCTACAGGGCAGAAAATATAATTGTGCATAAAGGCATACTGATTTTTGTAGATAAGAATGGTAAGATTTGCAGCTACCTTCAACCGGGTTATGATAGAAAAGGAAATTTTTCAGTTCTGCCTTCTCAATTTGAAATGGCAGTTCTGGATGCAGGCAAGGGCAATATAACTCCAGGTGTTCTCGGAACGCTTCAAACCTGTCTCGGTATTAAAAAAGGAAATCTGTACGTCTTCTTTGCGCTGCTTATAACCGGAATTTTTACCATAGTGACAACAATTTTAATTATCAAAAAGACTAATCCTAATAAAGGAATTAATAAGATAGGATAACTTCATGGCAGAGACAATTGCAACAAGCCATAACGGACACGACGTAAGCTACCTGGATTATCAAGGCAAGCACAAAGGTATATTAGGTTGGGTACTTTCAACGGATCATAAAAGGATTGGCATTCTTTATATGATTGCAATCCTCAGCTTTTTTATGGTTGGTGTCACGTTAGGCGTCTTAATGAGGCTTGAACTCTTAACTCCACAGGGAACAATTGTAGGACCGCAGGCATACAACGAATTCTTTACTGTTCATGGGATCATCATGATTTTCTTTGTAGTGATTCCGGTAATTCCCGCAGTGTTCGGTAATTTCTTTTTGCCGATTATGCTGGGTGCAAAGGACGTGGCATTCCCGAGGCTTAATCTTTTATCTTGGTACCTATATATTATCGGTGTTGCGTTGATTCTTCTTTCGCTCGTACTTCCGGGAGGCGCTGCTGATACCGGATGGACTTTTTATATTCCTTACAGCGTTCGAACCGGTACTAATATGGTTTTTACTTTAACTGCGGTATTTATATTGGGCTTTTCATCTATTATTACAGGGTTGAATTTCTTAACAACCATACACCGGATGAGAGCGCCCGGTATGGGATGGTTTAAGATGCCTCTCTTTTCATGGGCTCTTTATGCTACTTCATGGATCCAGGTTATTGTAACTCCTATAATCGGTATTACTTTACTGATGGTTGTTGTTGAAAGAGTATTCCACGTAGGAATTTTCGACCCGACACTTGGCGGTGACCCGGTTTTATTTCAGCATATGTTCTGGATGTATTCACATCCTGCGGTTTATATTATTATTCTTCCTGCAATGGGAGTAATATCTGAAATTATTCCGGTGTTTTCTCAGCGAACAATATTCGGCTACAAATTTATTGCCTACTCAAGCATTGGTATTGCAGTATTCGGCTCGCTGGTGTGGGCTCATCATATGTTTGCTGCCGGTATGGCTAATTCTGCCGAATTTATATTCTCTCTTTTAACTTTCCTTGTAGCAATACCGAGTGCGATTAAAGTATTTAACTGGACTGCGACGCTTTATAAAGGATCGATTAAGCTTGAACCACCGCTGCTTTACGCGCTTGCCTTTATTTTTCTTTTTTCAATCGGCGGCTTAACAGGAATTATACAAGGCGCGTTAAATGTTGATATTTATATTACGCATACTTACTTTATTGTAGGGCATATTCATTACGTAGTTTTCGGCGGAACAGGCTTCGGTTTATTTGCTGCGCTGCATTACTGGCTTCCCAAGATGTTTGGAAGAATGTACAATAAGAAAGTCGCAAAGGTCGGTTTCTGGGTTACCTTCATCGGATTCAACATTTTATATTTTCCATTCTTTATTCTTGGCTGGCTGGGAATGCCGCGAAGATCATATCATTATCTTCCCGAATACCAGGTTTATCATGTTATTTCAACTATCGGCTCATGGATTTTGGTGATTGGATTGTTAATTATGTTTCTCAATCTTCTTCTCTCATTAATAAACGGGAAGAAGGTTACCGAGGCAAATATATGGGGCGGAGAAACTTTGGAGTGGACAGTTGCAACTCCTCCGCCGGTAGAGAACTTTGAAGAAATTCCTCAAATGATTGAAGGACCCTATGAATACAAGCAGAATGAATTAGCAGTGGAAGAGGAGGTAAAGTGAGCACATCCGAATCAGTACAAGCAGTAGCAGTAGAACATATCGAAGAACATGTTAATCGAGACGACATCCGTTCCAGGATGGGCATGTGGCTCTTCTTATTTTCTGAACTGCTTTTGTTCGGCGGCTTGTTCATCATGTATTCTGTCTACAGATATCTTCATCAGACGGATTTTAGCATAGCATCAAAAGAGATGAATACGTATCTAGGAACGCTGAATACAGTTATCCTTCTTACAAGCAGCTTAACTATGGCGCTCGCAATAAATGCAATGCAGAGAGGAAAGAAAGGACTTTCAATCTTTCTGCAGGCGTTCACTATACTTTGCGGTGCTGCCTTTATGATAAACAAAGTGATTGAATGGAGCCATGAGTTTGCGGAAGGAAATTATCCCGGCTCGGCTATACTTGCTGCTAAGCCTAAGGGACAGATACTTTACTTCGGTCTTTATTATTCGATGGTTGGACTGCACGGGCTGCACGTGCTTGTCGGTATGACGGTTATTGCATTTATGCTCGTTTTTACAATAAGAGGAAAGATTACGCCGGATAATTATGTTAAGCTGGAAGCTGCCGGTTTATACTGGCACCTTGTAGATATTATCTGGATTTTCTTGTTCCCGCTGTTTTATTTGATTACATGATCTTTAAATAAGGAAACTTAATGGAGAACATAAAAGAACATACACAGCAAACACACAGTTACGGGTTATATATATTGGTGTGGCTGGCTTTAATTACTCTTACCGGTTTAACCGCCGTTATTGCCGGAATAAATTTCGGCAAGCTTAGCATTGCGGTAGCAATTTTAATAGCCGTAATTAAATCTTATTTAGTGCTGACGGAGTTTATGCACTTAAAGTCCGAATCGAGGACTTTTAAAGCCTTTATATTCGTAGCGATTTTCTTTCTTGCGGTTGCTTTTACTCTTTTATTTTCAGATTATTCTTCATTTGTAGGTAAGTAAATATGTTAGCTGATGCATCTAATTTTGTTCAGCCTGTAGATAATACGTTTATAATAATAGTTTCTATTTGCACTTTCTTTCTTTTACTGATTACTGCCTTAATGGTAACATTTGTAATTAAGTATAACAGCAAGAGGAATAAGAAGGCGAAAAATATCCGCGGCAGCATGCCACTTGAAATAACATGGACTGTGGTCCCTGTGCTAATTGTATTGTATATGTTTTACCTCGGTTGGACCGGTTATTCAGAGGAAGTACACGCACCCAAGAATGCGATGGTTGTAAATGTTTATGGTCAGATGTGGAGATGGTCTTATAAATATGCAAACGGTGTAGAGGCTGATACGTTATACGTTCCGTTAAACCAGCCG
>JAJYIL010000456.1 GCA_021790055.1 Bacteroidota bacterium | reverse complement strand
TTTCCACGAACTGCTTAGTCGGATTAATGTTATTCTCGGCTTTGTTAAATAGATAACTGAAAGCATTACTGAGCCTACCGAAGAACAGAAGGAAGCAGTGGATATAATAAATCAAAACCGTTCCCGGTTGTTGAATACCATGAATTCGGTTATTGAATACTCGAACATAAAGGATAAAAATTATGAGCTAAAGCCGGAAGAAATTTCCATCACCGAAGTAATCGATCAGCTTCATAATGATTTTAAGGAAATCTCGGGCTCTAAGCAGGTTGAGTTTGCATACGGTAAGATTTCATCCTCATTGAAATTTAAATCGGATAAATTAAAATTCCAGAATTTAGTCTCACTCTTAACGAGAGTCGCTATTCAGCTTAACAGGGAGAAGAAAATTTATTTTTCTGCCTATCAAGGCGATGAAGGCAGCTTTGTAATTTCTGTTAAAGATAATTACTCCGCCGTTTCTAAAAATATGTTGCAAAGCCTAAAGGCAATTTTTGAGCAGGAAACCGGGGCAATCTCGAAAGACTATGGAATTTCCAGGCTTACAATTCGTTTGATAAAAACTCTAATCTCAATATTAAAAGGCAAATTCCAGGTTTTCATTCAGCCTAACGAAAGAATTGATTTCGGATTTGTATTTCCTATCGACATTACTGCTTTAATTGAAAAAGAAAAAGAAGAAGAACCAATACCGGAAGGACAAGAATTCTCTTTACCTGAAGAGCCTAATGAAAAACGAGATGTTGAGATGTTTAACGAAGATTTTGTGCCTATAGAAGCCAAAATAATCGAAGAGCCGAATCCTATTCCTGCTGAAGAGAAAGAGCCCGAAAATATTGTTGAAGAAATTCCCGAGTCGGTAAAAATTGAGCCGTCTTCCAGAACCGGGGAGAAAATAGATATTTCCTCCTTAACATGTCTTTATATAGAAGATCAGGTTGATTCCCAGATTCTCTTCAAGGTCCAGATGCGGGAGCTTAAGGATATTAAATTTGCCGCCAGCTTTGAAGAAGCTTTACCGTTACTGGACAACTTTCATTTCGATTTCATAGTAATGGATATTAACTTGCAGGGCGAGTACAACGGTCTGGATGCGTTGAGGATAATTCACAAGATGCCGAATTATCAAGCCATCCCGATTATTGCAGTAACTGCTTATGTGCTTCCGGGCGATAAAGAAAAGTTTATTGCTACAGGCTTTACGGATTTCATTTCCAAGCCGATCTTCCGCGAGAAGATGATGGATTCGCTTGATAAGATTTTCCAGCTTCATATCTGATACAAAATCATAATTGCATCTTGAAAGCTTTCGGAATGTTTGCACGCAGACATGCAAATCTATCAAGCACGCAGCCATGCATTTTTATACGTATGACCAAATACAATTACAAAATTACACTGCCATATAAAATGCAATTAAAGAATTTGTTAGCCACGTCTCACAGCTCTTAAAAAGTTATATTTATAGTTGATAATCTATTCTTCAAAAAAAGGCACGTGAGATGGCTTTTCGGTTACTAATAAAGACAAAAAAATATTTCATCCAAACCTTAAAGATTATTTTCCCGGTAATTGCTTTCACTTCTTTTACTTCAACAGAATTTCTTAATGCGCAGATTCTTCCTGAATATCAGCTTAATGATATTATTATTACTGCGAGCAGAACTCCAATAACTTTATCGGACTTAACAAGTGATGTTATAGTAATTGGTCCGCAAGAAATCAAAGATGCTCCGGTAAACAGCGTTCAAGGTTTACTAAAGTATGCTGCCGGAGTTGATTTGGAACAGCGCGGCGTTGACGGCGTTCAAGGAGATGTAAGTATCAGAGGCGGTACTTTCGAAGAGACTTTAATCATGATTGACGGCGTCCCCATGAGCGATCCTCAGACAGGTCATCATAATTTAAATTTACCTATAACATTAGATGATATTCAGAGAATTGAAATCTTAAAAGGTCCCGGCTCCAGTGTTTACGGTGCAAATGCATTCAGCGGAATTATTAATATCATTACTAAGAAGGGAAGTAATAAATCACTCTCTTTCGAGGCAAGCGGAGGACAGAACGGATATTATGACGCCTTAATTCATGCCTCGATGCCGGTTGGTATTTTAAATAACCATGTATCTTTTTCCCGGCAAAAATCAAACGGCTATATGCACAACACCGAATTTAACATAACGGATTTTACTTACGGCGCATCTGTCGCCAGCGGTACCAGCAATATAAATTTGCTTTTCGGTTATAATGATAAAAGGTTCGGTGCCAACAGTTTCTACTCGACTTATTTCCCTAACCAATGGGAACATACAACGACAAAGCTTCTTAATGTAAACGGAAGTTTCGGAAGCGAATCGTTTCAAGTTTCTCCTTTAGTTTATTGGCGGCATAACGACGATAATTATATACTCGATTATAACGATCCTGCGTTTTACGAGAATAATCACCACACTGATGTTTACGGCGCCGAAGTTCAGGCTTCTGTTGCATCAGGAATCGGCGTTACTTCTTTCGGCGGTGAATATAATACTGATAAAATAGTTAGCAATAACCTTGGTAACCATTCAAGAGTTAAGAAGGGAATTTTTGCCGAACAGAAAATTACCTCACTTGAAGATTTTACTGTAATTGCAAATGCGTATGCATACGATTATTCGGACATCGGCTGGAAACTCTGGCCAGGAATAAATCTAGGGTACAACATTACAAAAAATGTAAGACTTTTCGGATCTGCTGGGGAGGCATTCCGGATTCCAACATATACAGAGCTTTACTATTCTTCTCCGGCAAGTGTTGGTAATCCAAACTTGCAGACGGAAGAAACTGTAGACTATGAAGTTGGTGTAAATACTTTACATAGTGCATACAATGCAAGAATAAGTGTATTTTATAAGCACGGGAAGAATCTGATTGACTGGGTAAGATCAAATGATTCACAGCCATGGACTGCGCGGAACATAACTAAGATCAACACTGCCGGAGTTGAATTAAGTCTTCAGGTAAATCCTTCGGCAATGATAAATAATTTCCCGGTCTATAAAGCAGGGATAGATTACACATATTTGAATTCAAGCAGGGTAGCTGATGAATTTCAGTCGCAATATTTGCTTCAATACTTGCGTCATCAATTGATTATAAATATTGAAAACAACTGGTGGGCTGGCATTCAGCAAAGCTGGGAGCTTCGCTATGAAAGCCGCGTTAATGCGGAGGATAATTTTCTCGTCGATACACAACTTTTCCGAAACTTTAACGTATGGAAATTATTTGTGGAAGCTACAAATTTGTTCAACAAATCTTATTATGAAGTTAGCGGTGTACCGCTGCCGGGAAGATGGATAACGGCGGGGATTAAACTTGATATTTGGAAATAATACTATTCTTAATTAAAAAAGCTCAAGCTCTTGACAAATCTTTTTCATTTAATGTTGTTGAGTTCTTTT
>JAJYIL010000455.1 GCA_021790055.1 Bacteroidota bacterium | reverse complement strand
TCAAAAATGGTTTGCCATCGACGAGGAGTTTGTAGCGCCCGTTCTTCTTAACGAGTCGTGGTAATTCATCCGCAGTTATACTGCCTGAGAAGTAAAACAATACAACTTGTAAAATAATAAAGCCCCGGAAATATGAACTCACGGTTATTTACCTTCCTTTCGATTATTCATTATCAAATTTTGTCCTTAATGCATGCAGTATTCTTCAAGTTGCAAGTTTGTAGATCTGTTTGCCGTTCTCAATAAATTAAATTCTCCGGAAGTCTGTTTTCAATGTAACAATCAGTGGAATCACCGCTGTCCTGGTCATGTCAGCGCTGTCCAGCTTACTCGCGTAGTAAACTTTCAAAGTTGAGTTAAGCATGGTAACCTTTAGTGCCTTCTGCGAGTAATAATTATTCCTGTATTTGACTATTGACACCACCTTCTTTGTAGATAGGTCTGGTGGTAAATAGCTGGAATTGGATTGTGGTCACTTACAAAAAAGAATAGCGAATCAAAGCTGACTTCATTATTAGTCTTGAAGAACAACGTAGTATCGGATGCAGGTCGTGTTCCGCCATAGGAATATCCTATGTAAGCTGTGTACGGTATAGGTGATTGGGCGCCTGGTTCCATACTTTACAAACAACTGAAAAAGAAAAAGCACAAAACTGGAAGAATGATTGATGCTAAATATTTCATAATGTTGCTTATTTTTTATTCAGACTTGTTTGCATCAATAATAATCGGTATCGTGATGCAGAGTGTTAAATGTTAATTTGTTTGTGGCGCTAATAATTTAAGTAACTAATTTGATAGATCAGAGATTATTATTTTCTTTCCAACAATTTGCGCTTTTGCACATCGAATTCAATTTGAGAAAGAAGACCTTTCTCTTTGAGATTTGCCAGCTTCTCCAATTGTGTAGCAACGTCCGTACCGTGATTATTATCCGCTTTACCTGATTTTGAATCCGGCGCATCCATGCCCTTCGTCTCCGCAAGTATACCGCGAATGAGCAAAACGATTCCATTTATGCCAAAAAGTACGGCTGCAAGAATAATAATAGTATATAAAGGTTCCCTAATAGTATAAGAGTCAAAGTCTTGGAACATCCTGCTGAAACCCAAGTGTGGAGAGTGTTGAATGACCCATATATAGATACCTACTCCAAAGAATACATATATTATTCCCCAAACAATTTTACCTGCGCTTTTCATCTGCGATGACATTAGGTTTTCTCCTATGTATTTTTGTTAAATTATAGACAACTTTTTATAAAATCAAATTTTGAAATTTTGTTGATGCGTAAATCGATGACGCATAATGTCAATCGTAAAAAAAAATCAGCCCGTTTAACTCTTGTTGGTTTGCCGCATATAAATTTTCGGCGGCAACTCCGACAGAGCCGGACAGCATGATAGCTCGGGAAAGTACTGTCCAACCATGCGGATTTGTTGCATTGCGAATAGAACGAATGAAGTTCGATTTGGGACTTGCAGTTTTTAATTATCCGGGCAGATAATTCAAATAGATTAAGGAGATAATCAACGCAACAGCAAGAATGCTAAACAATAGTAGCGTGCCGTGGCTGCTGGCAAAGCCGGGTTTAAAGTAGGTAATTCCAATCCCTACAAGAGCTGCCGCTAAGAAGATCCACCCAGAGAAAGCATTAGCTTGACGCCATATTTGAGGGTTGGATAAGGTCTTGGCAGTTCTGAACCCAAACGCCCTGTTTGGCGGAACGAGATTGAATGCCATCGGGATACTTAAGATGAAAATAAAAATCCAAATTGCGTAAAGCTTTATATTGATCATGACGTATATTCCTCCTTCGATTATGATGATCCATTAAAAATTGTTTCTCCACGTATAGCGGCTAACTAATTTAAAAATGAAATAATTATTCTTCCACAGCTTCGCCACGTAAACTACATTAAGCTAAAGCTATATCAAACAAATGGGTTTTAGAGATGGAATCTGTTAAAAAGATTCCATCTCTACAAGCTCGTTTTTTGAATTGTTTCGCTTAATGAGTAAACATGTATTTCTTTTACTAAAGATCTTATCCAGGCTGTAACAAACCAATCTGTAACTGGAATGTCTATATTCATGCTGTCATTATATAGAACGTGACAGCCAGGCAAAGAAATTAAAATAGTGAAGGAGGAGTCAATAGAAATAATATCAACATCAAATAATACAATAGTATCAACGTAGTAACCGTGGTAATAGTCTGATGATTGCAAAGTAATTAGTCTCGACCCTGTAAATGTTTTTTATTATTATCGGAAGTATAACAAAAAAATTTGTTATGCAAAAGAAAAATAATCACTATCAACCGACTAAAATTCAATTTGTGCAAAAAAGTTTAGAAAAGGGAAAATATTTAAGCAAGATCTCGCATTATCAAAAGCTGACCTCCTCAGGTTATATAAGCAATAGGCTTGGTGTTAGTTTATCTGATTTCTTTTTCTAATATATTCTTTCAAGACTTCGCCCCCACGATTAAATTTGTAGAATTTTGAAAGCACATGCATGATGTGATCGGTAAACTAGCATTATTCCTTTTGAACACTCACCCTCATCCCATATGAGTCGCTTCAAGGTCGCTTTAATTGAAGATTTGAAGCGATTAAGTAGCGACTCATACATGGTTTGTGCAGTTCCCTTGTGTGTTTTTTGCTCATAACATAATTATGACATCCGGAAGCTGCCTCTTAGCGGCTACCGATTTATTTTTTTTGTCGGTCAGTAGTGAAAAATAATAATTAATTGTATGAGCGAGGTATGAAGTTAAGGGTATAGGGCATATAAGCTTATGGTATACAGTCAAGATATTATAACCATATGCCTGTATGCTTTCTGGCTGCTGATCTCTGATTACTCTTCATTTACGGATTAGGGACCGCAACGCTATGCGTTATGCCCTTTGCTTAAAAACGTTACCCACACGCCGGATACATTTTATACAATGCTTTTGTTTTTTGCGGAGCCCTATTCTAATTTGATGCACAATCAAAAACATATGGAGCTATTTAGATGCTTGCGCTTTATTTGTTTACATATTTTTCTATCCTTGCGTTTATATTCCTTGTAGTTCAAAAGATAATCAGGTATAGCCGCATGCCTGTGCACCTAAGATGGGAGCTTTACCCGGTGGCGCATGAGCCGGAGCGTAATAAATACGGCGGCTCCTATTTTGAGGAGAAGGAATGGTGGAGTAAGCCGATAAAAAAAGATCACCTGGCAGAAATGCTTTATATGTTGGAGGAGATATTTTTCCTTAAAGGAGTTTATCACCATAATAAAAAGCTGTGGCTATTTTCTTACCCGTTTCATCTCGGATTGTATTTAATAACTGCTGTGTTTATTTTGATTACGGGTTCCGCCATCCTAAATTTAGGCGGCTTAATCAGCATTTCAAATCCTCAAAATGCCGGCGGCGAAATTCTTTTTTATC
>JAJYIL010000454.1 GCA_021790055.1 Bacteroidota bacterium | reverse complement strand
GTAAACAACGCCGGAATAACTAAAGACAATCTTCTACTAAGAATGAGTGAAGATGATTTCGACAAAGTTATCGCAGCAAATTTGAAAAGTGTTTTTAACTATACCAAAGCTTCCGTTAAGCCGATGGTTAGTCAGCATTACGGGAAGATTATCAACTTATCTTCGGTAGTAGCTTTGATTGGTAATCCCGGTCAAGCTAATTATGTCGCTTCAAAGGCAGGCGTTATCGGGTTCACAAAATCCGCTGCGAAGGAATTTGCATCGAGAAATATTAATGTTAACGCAGTTGCGCCGGGCTATATTTCTACGGACATGACTGTAAAGCTTAACGACAAGCAGAAAGAAGCAATTGTAAATTTAATACCGTTTAAAAGAATCGGAACGCCGGAAGATGTAGCAAAGGTAGTTGCATTTTTAGCATCGAGCGACTCTGATTACCTTACTGGTCAGGTAATCCCGGTTGACGGCGGAATGGCTATGTAATTAACTAAGAAAATAATTAATCAAATAACCCTAATTGAATAGGAGAATATATGGACGTTGAAGCAAAGGTAAAAGAAATCATCATTGACAAGCTTGGAGTTGAGGAATCCCAGATTACACCGGAGGCATCGTTTACGAACGACCTTGGCGCGGATTCATTAGACATCGTCGAACTGGTTATGGGCTTTGAAAGCGCATTTCAAATTTCCATTCCGGATGAAGACGCCGAGAAGATAGGCACCGTAGGTGATGCTGTAAAGTACCTGAAGGAAAAAGTAAATTAGGAGTTTACCGGTATCTATCGCCAGCATATCACTTAATAATCACCATGTGGGTGATAGCTATGAGATGTGCGAACAGCCGGGGAATTTATTCTGCCGGCTTTTTCTTACCTATTAAACTCTTTAGAAAGAAATAAATTTTATCATTTCCCCGGAGCTAAATATGAATAAAAGGAGAGTGGTTGTCACCGGACTTGGTGCAGTTACTCCAATTGGTATTTGCATTGATGAATTTTGGAGTAACCTGCTTCATGGGAAAAACGGCGTAGCTCCAATAACAAAGTTTGATGCTTCAAACTTTGAAACTCAGTTCGCAGCAGAAGTGAAGAACTTCGAACCGGAAAAATATATAGATAGGAAGTCCATCAAGAGAATGGATCCGTTTACGCAGTATGCAATTGCTTCTGCCGATATGGCTGTTTCCGACTCGGGATTAAATCTGGAAAATGTTAACAAAGAAAGATTCGGTGTAATTTTCGGAAGCGGCATTGGCGGAATGGAAACATACCAACAGCAACACTGGAATTACCAGGAAGCAAAGAACCCTCGCGTTATCAGTCCTTTCTTTGTTACGATGATGATTTCGGATATAGCTGCCGGACAGATTTCAATAAAGTTCGGATTAAAAGGTCCCAACTACGCTACTACTTCTGCATGTGCTACTTCATCGCATGCAATTGCAGATGCCTTTATGCTGATACAACGCGGCAGCGCAGAATTGATGCTGGGCGGAGGCTCGGAAGCCGCTATAACCGAAATGTCAATCGGCGGATTCAGCGCAATGAAAGCTTTATCGAAATGGAACCAAAGGTATCTTGAAGCTTGCCGTCCGTTCGACAAAGATAGAAACGGCTTTGTAATGGGCGAGGGCGCGGGAATTATTCTTCTTGAGGAATATGAGCATGCGAAAAAACGCGGCGCAAAAATTTATTGCGAAATGATTGGCATCGGCTTAACTGCCGATGCATACCATGTTACTGCACCAACTCCCGGTGGCGAAGGCGCAGTGAGATCAATGGGAGAAGCGATTAAGGACGGCGGCATAACTATTACCGACGTCGATTACATAAACGCTCACGGCACTTCTACTCCGTACAACGATGTTAATGAGACCATGGCCATTAAAAAAGTTTTCGGCGAGCATGCTTATAAATTAATCGTCAGTTCGACAAAATCGATGACAGGGCACTTGCTTGGTGCTGCAGGCGGAGTTGAAGCTATCGCGACAATACTTGCCATTCAAAATGATATAGTACCGCCAACAATAAATTTAACAAATCCCGATCCTGAGTGCGATTTGAATTATAGCCCGCTTAAGGCAACAAAGAAGGTAATAAGATGTGCCATAAGTAATACATTCGGATTTGGAGGGCACAATGCGTCTTTGTTATTTAAAAAGCTCGAGGATTAATTTTGGGAAAGTTCACTCAATGGCTTATTGAAAAGCTCAAGCAAAGAGCCGAAAGAAATAAAACCAAAGAAATTTCCAGGATACTTACTCCACAAAAATTTGCCGAGCTTGAAAAAATTATTGGATTCAGCATAAAGAATAGGGGATACTTTATTCAGGCTTTGATGCACAGGTCCTTTCTTGAAACAAACAGCGACTACACGGTTTCCAACGAGCGCCTGGAGTTTTTAGGCGATTCCGTACTTAGCCTTGCCGTTGCTGAATATCTATTTGAGGAATTTGCCGATAAGGATGAAGGCTTTTTAACCAAGGTCAGAGCAAAGATTGTAAACCGTTCTTCCTTAGCCGATGCTGCCGAAGAAATAAACCTTGAGAACTATCTTTTAATCAGCAAAAACCTCTCTAACAATTTTAATAATGGTTCAAGAACAGTCCTTTCGGATGCGCTTGAAGCATTGATTGGTGCGGTCTATCTTGATAACGGACTAAAGTCCGCAAAGGAATTCATCAAAAGAATTTTGATTGAGCCTAATGTTAAAGAGGGAATTTATCTGGTGGATGAAAACTTCAAAAGCCAGCTGCTTGAATATACACAGGCGCACAAGATGGATAATCCGAATTACCTCGTCATAAAGGAGGAAGGTCCGCAGCACAACCGGCTATTTACAATAAAAGTTAAGATAGGGAATGTGGAGTATGGTACCGGTACAGGCAGGAATAAAAAGTCAGCGGAACAAAATGCGGCTCACATGGCTTTGATAAAGATATTTAATGAGAATTCGTGATCAAATTTCATTTTTTAGGTGCAGAACTTTCCTTATTTTTCAACATTAAATTTTCATTCTTTTATTAGAAAGTATTTCAATTGTATGAGCAATTTTAGTCATCCGGATCAATTTGTTAACAGACACATAGGTCCAAATGCCGATGAAATCCAAGAGATGATTCAGGCTATCGGAGTAAACAGTTTAGAAGAATTAATTGATTCGACAATTCCAAAAGATATCAGGCTTAAAAAAGATTTAGAGCTGGATTTTCCATTAAGCGAATATAAATTTTTAGAGCACCTCAAGGAAGTAGCTTCTAAAAATAAAATTTATAAATCGTACATCGGGATGGGCTACCACCCGGCAATAACTCCCGCTGTAATCCAAAGAAATATTTTAGAGAATCCCGGATGGTACACTCAATACACTCCATACCAGGCTGAAATATCGCAAGGTAGACTGGAAGCATTGCTTAACTTCCAAACGATGGTAATTGATTTAACCGGGATGGAG
>JAJYIL010000453.1 GCA_021790055.1 Bacteroidota bacterium | reverse complement strand
AATAAACTTTGCCACTCTTTCCGGGAAAAGCGGCGCCGATACGGATCGCGGGAAGATTTATATCAAGTACGGCAAGCCGAAAGAGATTGAACGCTCTTCAAATAAGTACGGCAAAGTTGAGGAGAAATGGATTTATGAAAATCCCTCCAGAACTTTTGAGTTTGTAGATAACGAAGGAATAGGGAATTATACTTTAATAAAATAGCCCTTACCCCGGTGGCTGACCAGGAAGAAATATTTTTCTAAAATATGGAACACGGATTACACAGATTTCCACAGATATTAATATTGGAAATTACTTTCTGGTCAGCCTCGGAGGGGGTGAGGGCAGGAAAGCTTTATGAATAAATTTATTTTTACATGCGGAGATATTAACGGCATTGGTCCGGAGATAATAATCAAGGCGTTAAACAGGATTGCAATTAAATCGAAGGATCACTTTACCATCCTTTGCCCGGGCAGTGTTTTCTATAATGCTGCTAAAATCGTAAAACCACGCTTTAAATTCTCGGATTATCGGAAAGATATTGATTATTTACGTCAAAATATTTTGTTGGTAGATATTGGAAATTACAAACAAACGGTAGGCAAGCCGACAATAGCTTCCGGGGAGGCTGCCTTTGAATCTATTCAGAGAGCTATGGCGTTAAGTGACCTTTGCTATGCCGAAGCAGTTATTACCGCCCCGATTTCTAAGACAGCAATCAAGATGGCAGGACATAATTATCCGGGGCATACGGAAATATTTGCCGAAGGTTTCGGCGCTAAAAATTTTGTGATGATGTTCCTTTCAGATAAGATGAATGCTGCGCTTGCAACAATTCATGAGCCGGTTAAAAAAGTTCCGGGATTAATTACAAAAGAAGCTATTTCCGGCAGGCTTGACGTAATCATTTCTACTTTGAAAAGAGATTTGAATATTACCTCGCCGAACATTGCAGTATTAGGATTAAATCCTCACGCAGGTGAGAACGGCTTAATAGGAAAAGAAGAAATTGATACAATCATTCCAATTATTAAAGACAAGAAATATTCTTCGTACTTATCGGGTCCATTCTCTCCTGATGCTTTCTTTGCAAACCAAATGTACAAAAAATTCGATTTAGTCTTCGGAATGTATCACGACCAGGTATTAATTCCATTTAAGCTGATGAATTTCGGCGCAGGTGTAAACTTTACTGCCGGTCTGCCGATAGTTCGAACATCGCCGGACCATGGAACAGCATTTGATATTGCAGGCAAAGGTATTGCTGACGAATCAAGTATGGTGTCGGCATTTTTCTACGCAAAAAAGATTTTGAACAATAGAAAGTCAAATGGTTTGGGAAAAAGAAAATAGAATATATTCCAAGCTGCCGCTTATCTACAGCTACATTATGCGTAAAATAGATTATAAGATTTGGGCAGAATATATTTACTCAATAGTCAGCGAGGATTTACCCGTTAAACCTCGCATTCTCGAACTTGCTGCCGGCAACTGCAAGCTTGCAAAATATCTTTCTGAATTTTACCCCCTAATTATTGTATCTGATATTTCGGCAGACATGTTGAAAAGCAGCCCGGGCATTTCCCTTCATAAAGTCTGCTGCGATATGACTCTTCTTCCATTTAAAAATAAATTTGATTTAATTTACTGCGCATTCGACAGTATAAATTATCTCACAAGCAGGAAGAAAATACTTGACTTGTTTAAAGAAATAAATTCCATATTGAATGCAAAAGGGATTTTCACATTCGACGTAAGCCTGGAAAGAAATAGCCTAATTCATACAAAACAGCCGGACCGGACAGGCTTATACAAGGGCATACGTTTTAAACAGAAAAGCGAATATGACAAGCTAAAAAAAATTCACAAGAATACCTTTCATATTAAGCTTAATGAAAATGAAGTCTATACCGAAATACACAAACAAAAGATTTATTCGTTCGAAACTTATTTCGAGCTGCTGGAGCTTTCCGGGCTTTACGTAGCTGAATGCCTTGATGCCTTTACATATAACAAAGGAAATCCCGGCTGCGAACGAATTCAATTTATAGCGAGGAAGAATAATGGAAATGCTCTCCTTTAATAACGTTGCTTTTAGTTATCCGGTTCAGCCGGTTTTCTCAGATGTAAATTTGTCTATTGAACACGGCGAGCTATGCTTTTTAATCGGCAAGAGCGGAGCAGGTAAAAGCACTCTTCTTCAATTAATTTATATGAATATATTGCCCGACGTAGGCGAAGTATCAGTAGCAGGATTTAACTCAAGAAGTATTAAGCCCCGAAATCTTCCTTACCTTAGAAGAAAGCTTGGAATCATCTTCCAGGATTTCAAATTATTAAGGGACAGAAACATTTACGAGAATATTTCTTTCATTCTCGAATCTACAAATACTCCCAAAAGAGAAATTAAAAGACGCGTTAATGATGCTTTGACTGATGTCGGATTATTCCACCGCCGCTTCAGTATGCCTGATGAATTATCGGGAGGGGAGAAGCAACGTATTGCAATCGCCAGGGCAACAATTAACGAGCCTGTATTAATCCTTGCAGACGAGCCTACGGGCAACCTTGATCCTGAAACTGCATACGATATCGTTGATTTACTGATGAAGATTAACAAACGTGGTACCGCGATTTTTTTTGCTACCCATAACTATGAAATCATTAAAAGAATTCCCGCCAAGATTTATAAGCTGGAAGACGGCAAGGCACTTAAAGCCGTTGCGAAACCCAAATGAACATTGAGAATTGAGCATTGAATATTAGTTCTAGAAAAATTCTCAATGTTCAACGCTCAATAATCAATTTTCAATTATTCCGACAGATAAGCAGGTTAGTTGTCTATTGCGGTTATAATTTCCGAAGTTACCTTTTCCACCGGCGCCGAGCCGTTTATATAAATTACGTTATCGTTCTTTTCGTAATAATCTAATACCGGCTTTGTGGAGCTGCGGAAGACTTCCATTCTTCTTCTGATAACTTCTTCCTTATCGTCATCTCTTTGATAAAAGCTGTTTTCAGCTTTACAAACAGGACAAATTTTTCTTTCCTTAATTTCATTTAATGTGAAGATTGTCCCGCATTGTCTGCATGCTCTGCGGCTTGTTAGTCTTTTTACAAGCTCTTCTTCGTTCGCGGTGATGGCGATTAAGAATACACGTATAATATTCAAATCAGTAAATAATTTTTTAAGAGCTTCTGCCTGCGGAACAGTTCTTGGAAAGCCGTCTAATATAAAGCCGTTTTTGCAATCGGGCTTTTGCAAGGTATCTTTTATTAATCCAACCATTATATTATCCGGAACAAGCTCGCCTCTGTTTAATATTGCCTGAGCCTGAACGCCGAGCGGTGTTTTATCTTTTACAGCCTGGCGTAAAATATCTCCGGTTGAAATATGTGCAATGTTAAACTTAGATGATAAGATTTTTGCTTGAGTACCTTTTCCCACTCCCGGTGAGCCGAATAAAATAATC
>JAJYIL010000452.1 GCA_021790055.1 Bacteroidota bacterium | reverse complement strand
TAAAAATAGAAACAGTAAAATTGTTTTAATTTCCAAATCCTTCAATATATTTTAAAATAAAAGAACTTGGTAAAAACTAAGCCCGTAAATATTGCTTCACAATCACGCAAACGTGGTATTTTTTAATTACCAGGTTCCAGATTTCAATGCCTTCTGCATGCGCTTGGAATTTGGAATTTTGCTTTTGTAATTTATGATTCTGTTAGATGAGCCTTTCCCTGAACGCCTTAGCTACCAATCCACCGCGCGTGTTGACATGGAGCTTCTCATATATATTCTTTATATGCGTATTTATTGTATGGAAGCTGACAAATAATTTTTCAGCAATCTGCTTTTTGTTCATCCCTGTTACCAGCAGGTTAAGAATTTCTTTTTCCCTTGCAGTTAAACCATAATTGCTCCTCGGTGTATTAAGCTGCTTGAACATCTCGATTACCTTTTTAGCAATGTGCATGTTCATAGGCGCGCCGCCGCTAAGCACTTCCTTTATTGCCTCTATTACACTTTCAGGCGTAGAGCCCTTTATAAGATAACCCGAGGCTCCTGCACACAACGCTTCGAATACCGAATTCTTATCATCATAAATGGTAAGCATAATTATATGCGTCGAGGGACTTATCTCCTTGAACTTTATAATTCCCTCTATGCCGCTCATGCCCTCTAAGCCGATATCGAGCAGGATTACTGCAGGAAGCTCTGCCGTATTTTCCATCTCAATTAAACTATCTTCGCATGACGAGAATGCGAAATTGCATGCAAACCCTTCCGACTGGTTTAGCAAATTCTTCATAGTCTGGCGGAAATGCGGATTATCCTCCACTATCCAAATAGATACGTCTTCTAAGTTTTTCTCTTCTTTACTCATTACAATTCAAAATATAATATCCGCAAAGGCAAGATAATATTTTCAAATTGTTTCTTGCATAGCACGTTCGTGGTATATTCCTTCACGTTATTTTTACAAGCCAGCTTATTATTCTTTACTTAAAATGAATCTCAATCATTGTGCCTTTACCCGGTGAGGTGTTCAGCTCTAAAGCCCCGCCCATTTCTTTTAACCGGTTCTTTATATTTTTTATCCCGTAGCCGTACTTCACCGTATTTACGTCAAAGCCAATCCCGTCGTCTGTAATTATGAGTTTTAAAACGCCCATTTCGTTCTTTATATTAATATTAACATGTACGGCATGCGAATGCTTTGCAATATTGTTTAATATCTCTTTGAAGATCAGGAAAAGATTTCTTCTGAATTGAAGATTGCCGGTCATTTTAATTTTATCTTCATCTGCAAAAAAATTATATTCTACGTTCTGAAGCAGTTTAGAAGCGGCTTCCTTCATCCTTGTCAATAAATTTTTGTCCTTATCATGTTCCGGGTCTATGAACCAGATAATATCCCGTATTGAGTCCGCTGTTTCCTTCGCCGTAATAGTAATATCCTCAAGCTGCGCCCTATCCTCTTTGCTAAGAACAAGATTTTTTTTAATCAACTGACTCGATAAGGTTATGCTGCTTAAGTTGCTTCCTATTTCATCGTGAAGGTCGCTTGCTATACGAAGCCGCATTAATGCTTTCTCTCTTTCCTCATCGCGCTTAATTACGTTGATTCTATTTCCAAGAGCAAAGGATAGAACCATCATTTCAAACAATATTCCTGCAGAAAATTCCATGTCCAAAAAATATGCTTCCGGCACAAAGCCGAATAATGTAACTATTCTTAAAAATGCAGGTACAAAAAATCCAAGGTTCGCAACAAGATAAATACGCGCATTCGGATTCCCTCTTCTTAGGCATAGAACCCCTGCACCTATATTTATGAGAAGTATCAATGCTGCGACTGCAGAAGTAAGGAAAGTACCGGTTCGAACGAAAAAGGGAAACAGTGTTAGTAAAAAAATGAACGCGGTAACTATCAGTACTGATTTATATAGCTTGTCCAGGACCGGAGAATACTTACTAATTTGCAGAAATTCCCTTACAAAGAGAAGAGCAAAAATACCGGCAACATATATTGACTCCGTATATAAAGTAATTGAGGCAATGGATAATAATTGTAAGGATAATCCGTCCATAGAAAACTGGTAAAAGCTTATAACAAGCCCATACAGGGAATAATACAAATAACTAACGTCCTTCACTGAAAAGAAAAGGAAGAGGTTGTAGAATATCATAAACAACAGAGCGCCGTAGAATATACCGAACAGCAGCTTTCTATTCCCCTCGTACATTAAGTAGGCTGAAGGCTTCCAAATCTCAAGGTTGACGGGAAGAGAGCCGATAGAGTGAAAGCTCATATAAAATGTCTTTTGAAAGGAGGGCTTCAAGTTTAAGGGAAAGACGATTAGACGCTGTCTTGAGGCACCCTTATTAACGGGATAATCTAAACCGCCTGTCTTCCTTATAAACCTACCGTTACCTGCATATTCATAGAGCACTACCCTGCTTATTACCGGATAGTTTTCGCTTAGGAGCCAGTTTGATTGATGCGAAGATTTATTGGTTATATTGAACTTGACCCAGATAACGTCCTCCGTGCTACCGAAATTTATTATCATTGAATTCGATTCTTTAAATTTCCCGGCGGCGCTGCCGGAGGCAACACTGTTTATTGTTAAATCTCCCTCTGCATCGGTTAAATAAAGCACCGACTTGCCGATCATGTAAGTTTCTAGACTGTCGCTGAGAATAATTTTTCCCCGTGCAAATATCCGTATAGGAAGAAATAATAAAAATAATACCGGGATTACTTTCCAGGACTTAAAGTTTATAAAGTCATCCGTTATATTATAAGGATAAAACTGTTTTCCCATTATGCTCAAAACCGGCAGATATTGTAACACCGCTTCATTCCGATTGAATAGAGAGACTGTCCTTCTCTTTACGCTTATAAAAATAACTATTGAAGAAGAACTATACAAACTATTACATACCATTTAGCTCATCTTTTTATACTTTCGGGAAAACCCAAGCCTTCTATGCCCTCCACAAAGAAGGCTTAAATGGTTACAGCATTTTGGGAATAGAATATATTATAAGCTGCAGGATCTTACCGGTACTACTCCGGCAATTAGCTCCTCTATCTTTTTAAACCGCTGAATTGCTGATTCAAAAAATAACCTCATGCTTCGCTTAGCGCAATAGCACAAACGTGGTATTTTTCCCTCAGGTAATTTAAGTTTGCATTTGCTTTAATTTTTAATTTTAGGTTTTATTATGAATATTATCGTTGACGAAAATATCGCTTTTGCCGAAAAAGCCTTTGCCGGCTTTGGCAAAGTTAATTTACTGCATGGAAGAAAGATTACAAATTCTGAATTAAAGAATTGCGATGCGCTCATCGTCCGCTCTATTACCAGGGTAAACGAAGAATTATTAAAGGGTACTCCCGTTAAGTTTGTCGGCACTGCAACTATCGGCACAGACCACATTGATCTTGATTACCTTTCTCGTTGCGGCATAGCTTTT
>JAJYIL010000451.1 GCA_021790055.1 Bacteroidota bacterium | reverse complement strand
CAACATAATTCAAAAGAAAATTAAAGATTTACTTCACGATAATTTTGAGATTACACATACCATACTTTAATTTGAATGTAACAATAGTGCCGTTAAAGAATTAATATAAAACAATTCTTAACATAATAAAAGGTACATTCAGCAAAAATCGAAAGATCATCGGGATTTTTAGAGCTGCATAAAATAAAAAAGCTCGAAAATTATTCATTTTCAAGCTTTTTAATGCTGCCCTGCTAGGGCTCGAACCTAGACTTTTCTGATCCAGAGTCAGACGTGTTGCCAATTACACCACAGGGCAGTATTGTAATTCAAATTTTTCGAATCAAAAATATGACTTTTATTTGAACCACACAAATTATCTTGTATCCTCTTTTGATTTGTTTGATTACCTCGTATTTTAAATTGTTAAAATTGATTTAATTAAATGAAACCCGGATTTATTTTACGCTCGGTATTTTTTTCTGCTTTGCTTATCCTTCTTTATACAAAAGAAACTCATTCACAAAATTTCACTTTCTCAAATTCTATCGGAAAATTTAAAAGCGCAACTTCATTTTACATTACTTCGGCTGGATTCATTTATGTTACTGATTCCGGCACCGATGAAGTTTACAAGCTTGATACTCTGGGGAACCTTTTGAAATATGCAGGCGGTTACGGCTGGGGCGAAGGATTGTTTGATAATCCTTCCGACGTTTATGCTAATCCTCTTTCGGTTTATGTTTGCGATAAAAATAATCACCGTGTAGAACGATTTGATAAAGACTTAAATTTTATCTGGCAGCTCTACACAAGAAACAGCGATACTACTGCCGAACGTTTCGGCTATCCTCTCGGCTGTGCTGTTTCCAGGCAAGGCGATCTTTATATTCTTGATTCCGAAAATAAGAGAATTATTAAATTCGATTTGTTCGGAAACTTCAGCATGAATTTCGGAGGCTTTGATGCCGGGGAGTATTCATTGATCGATCCAAAGAAGCTTGCGGTTTCCGGTAATAATTATATTTTTGTTGGAGACGGCAGCAGGATTATTGTTTTCGATCAATACGGCAACGGTGTTTCGATCGTTAAAATGCGAGAAAAAATTTCCGGCTTAAGAATAATTTTCAATAACCTTACCGTCAATAGTGATTCAACAATCTACCGGGCAAATCTTGACTTACCTGATTTTTCATTGTCAAGGCTTAAGCTGCCTGTTTCAAGCATTTCTTACCCGGTAATTGAAAGCTTCCTTTTCAATAAAAAGCTTTATGTTCTTACGAAGAAAAACATCGAAGTATTTATTCCGGCTTTTTAGTCTTCACTCTTGAATTTATTAAATGGAAGCAGCTCAATTACATAATTCGACGGAAGAGAAAAAAGGAGAACTGTTTTTATACTTATCGGATTTTATTTCCAGGAAGAGAGCTTTCAGAATATTTCTCATGGCTTCACTTATTCTATGGTGCCTCGGCTTTTCATTCGACTCACTATTCCACGGCACCGTTGCTGCAGGAATTACATACCCGTTCCTCAAAAAAATTTTCCACATAGTCTGCCATCAATTGGATGAAAAAACATTTAATGTAAATGGAGCCAAATTGTTTGTCTGCGCCAGGTGTACCGGGATTTATCTCGGCGCCTTAATTGCATCCCTTGCATCACTGTTCTACATAAAGAAAATTTCCTTGAATATAAAGCTGCTCTACATTTCCATGATACCAATGTTAATTGATGTCGGTGCAACCACTTTTAAAATATACAGCTATTCCAAACCATTGGCTTTTGCTACGGGACTATTTTTTGGTTCAGTCGTATTTGTTTATATTTTAACTGCTATTGAAAATAATTTTACAGGCAATTCTTATTAAATGAATCAAAATAAATTTTTACCACCTTTAGTCTGCGGATTCGGAGCCGCAGTTCTTACCATAGTTCCCGGTATAAAATCTTTTTCTTGTTGTATGATTGTTCCTCTTGCCGGCGTGCTTTCAATATATCTTGATCATAAAATAAATAAGACTTCGCTTCCAATCGGAATTAAGTCGGCTATCTGGTTCGGATTTATGACGGGAATCTTCGCTACTTTATTTACAACTTCGTTAGATGTTCTTCTTACGTACCTTGCGCGTACAAACGATTTTGTTCAGGCATTACCACAGACAGAAGCAATAGTACGGCATTACAAGCTTAATGGTATGCTCGATCAAACAATGTCTATGCTGAAGCAGATGTCGGTTGATATTACTACCAACGGCTTTTCAGCTTTTTATACCGCCGGAATCCTATTCAGCAATTTCATCATCAACACTATTTTCGGAACCCTCGGAGGAATTCTTGGAATGACGTTTATTAATAAAAGAACAAAAGTAAAAATTTAATTCCATTCGCCTATGGTTTCCGCAGTTATCTTTACAGTCCATTTCATTTTCGCGCTGATTATCTTTACAAAAAAATGGCAGGACGAATCTATTTCCGCAGCCCTGCTTAATATCGGCTTAATAGCAATTCTCTTTTCGGTCGGATGGACTATTACCGGTATGATCTCGGGATTTATTATGAAGCCGAAAGGACTCGGAATTTTTTTTACAGGCGACGATTTTTCACTAACTCTCTTAACACTTGCAGAATACTTCTTCTACAGGATGTATTATAAGGATGTTTTTACCGGAGACGATAAGGGAACACAATAACCGCCGTCTGTTCCATCTTCTTTTGCCCCGGTGCAAGCGGCTCAAAACGCCATTGACGCAGCGAGTTGATTGCGGCAGCCTCCAGGCGGGTATCGGCTTTTATTAATGGAACAATCTGTCCCACGGTTCCATCAGGCATAATAGAAAATTTCAGTCGTATGTCGATTTCTTTTTGAACGCCTTCCGGGTAAGCCGGTAAAATGTAGTTGTAAATTTTTCTCTGCCCCTGCCCGCCCCAATCAATGTCATAGCCAAAACTGCCGTTGCCATTTAACCTGTTGCCTTTACCTTCGGCGTTAATATCGGAGTTTGCAGCAAGCGTATCTTTAACGGGATTTTTAATTTTCTTTTCCTTTTTCTTCTCTGCGGTTTTAATTACATCTTCGGTTTGTGTATTTACCGCTTTAGGCAAATCCAGCTTTTTAACTTCTTCGCTCTTTGCTTTTGTCTGGTCTTCTTCCTGTTTCTTAGCCACTTGAGCTACATCGTCAAGCTGGTTTCCAATTGCGCCCGATGAGCCCGGCATGCCTGTATTGCCGAAGGAAAGCTCGACGTACTTATCCGGCGGATAATCCGTACTTAGCTTTATAAACAACAGCATCACTATTAGTGCGGTATGAAATACAATAGATACGGATAGAGAAAAATTTTTTGCAGCGTTCATTTCGATATGTCTTTATTTACAAATCCTTCAGCTTCCTTTAAGCTGTTAAAATTACCGACCTTCACACGGTACCAAACACCTCTGCCCGGAACCGAAGCAGGCTCTACAAATGCTTTTAATCCTTTCTTGTTATATTT
>JAJYIL010000450.1 GCA_021790055.1 Bacteroidota bacterium | reverse complement strand
CGGCGGCGGTGCTAACAACTGGTTTATTGCCTCAATGATTGAGGTTATCTGTTCATCATGAGAATCAATTCTTAATTCAAGTTCTTTTAGTTTATTCACTAGTTCAATATGAGTTGATAATATTTCCCTAAGTTTTACAAAAAACACTCTTGTAAATACATAATTAAAATTTTTAGAAGCTCCCGTCATTAGCTGCCGGCATTCTTCTTTTCATCTCCACATACAATTTAGCTGACAATCTTATCGGGCACCCTTGCAATCCTATCGGGCTGTAAGAAAGCCGGCAGTTGACATGAATGACCAATGACCACCCAATAGCTTCTTCGACTAAGTCCCTTTTCTCATTATTCCCCTCTTTTTGCTCAAAATGCAAACATTCTTTGTTATTCCGCAACCATTTTAACAATTTACGCTGGTCTGTTAGTGATTACTAACCATGTGTTAATGTTTTTCGCGGTCGTGTTGACGGATTTCGCTGCCATTTTGGTGATTTGCGATCACGTGTTGCCAATTTTCTGCATCGTATTATTCATTTACGCTGGTGTGTTGGTGATTAATAAACACGCGTTATCCATTTACGCTTACGTGTTAATGGTTTACGCAACCGTGTTAGTGATTAATAACCACGTTTTAATGGCTTCCGCAACTATTTTAACCATTTACGCTGCTATGTTAACGTCTTATGCAACCACGTTATTAATTTACTGAAGTGTGAATGACCATTGACAAATGATCAATAATAAATAACTCACTTTTTCAAACTAATTAAATAATCCGCTACCTTGCCCAGCACCTTTACGTCTATGTTACTGAAGGAAGGCATAATCTCATTCGGATATTTTGCCCTAAGTTCCTTGAATCTTGATGAGCTCATATAAGATTCGGGGTTCCGCAGAAAATTAATTAATCTCTGACGCGACCAATTAGGCTTAATACTGTGAAGGCTTGGCGCCATTGCTGTGCCGGTAAGGTCTCCCCCATGGCAGCCTGTGCATCCCAAGCTTGCTACTAACTTTTCCGGCGGCTGGTCTGCGGAAATTTGCGATGATGATTGCTGCCCCATAGCTGTTGTTGCCGCCGGCTTTTCCTGTTCATCTGTCCTTTTCGTGCTTATTTCTAATATGTATAATGCAAAAAATAAAACTAATACGGTTGCTACCCATATTTGTGGCTTAGTCATTGTATCCCGATCTATAATTCATAAATAAAGAAACTGCGAGTGCTTGCTCAAAAATAACTAATTATTTAAACATTATTAAAGTCAAAAGTAACATGTATGATATAAATTCGAGCGGACGATAATTGCTGTACTTCTAATTTGTTTAATTGTTAAGAGCAATACGGCAATAAAACAGCTTAACAATTAAACAATCAAATTACTCTATCTCAAACGAGGCGTTTACTACTGCAGTAATTTCTTTATCGATCGAGCTGATGTCGTTTATTCCGTAGTTGGAAACTTCATTTGAATATTTCGGGGTAATCTGTAGTACCCCCATCCTTGCGTTACGCATAGGACCAAGCTTTCTTCCTGTTGCCTTTGCAATCTTCTCAGCTCTTATCATAGCGTCTTTTGCCGCCGCCGCCTGCATGTCAATCTTTAACTGCGCTAATTTTGTATAATGGTATTCCGGCGGATTTACGTTGAAGTTAACACCTTGTTCAATTACCGAGGCTACCTGGATTGAAATCTGCTTTATTTTATTTACATCATTTGACTGAATCTCGATCTGCTGTTTGTAATTATAGCCGCTTATGTTTTGAGTCTGATACCCGTTTGCCGCCGTTTCATAAATTGGGTAATGGGTTATTGCGGAAAGCCCGACTTTGGTTTCGGGAAATCCTTTCGACGCTAAAAACTTTAGAAGAATCGGTCTTTCGCTTTCAAGCTGCCTGTATGCCGCATCTGCAGTAGCTGATTGAGCTGTCAGAGTTCCTTTTAAGATTGCTAGATCAGAAACTATGTCTTTAGAAGCAGAGCCTGTAACCGTAATGGTTTGATTTGTATTGTAATTGGATTTCCATGTAGCTGTTATAATGATTACTCCAACTAAAAAGAATACACCTGCAATTGATACGGGTAAGATTAGATTATTCTTATTGTTCATAGAAATATAGTTTTGTAGAAGAATATTATTATTGAAAACTTAAAGAAAATGAAATCCAATCACAAATATTTAATCGTTTGTGTAATTTCTATGGAGTCGTTTGTGGTACATCAATTTATAATTTGATTGCTTAAATTACAAAAGAAAAACATGAGCAAAGCAAATCATCTTATAACAGAAAAGAGCCCGTACCTTCTTCAGCATTCTCATAATCCTGTTGATTGGTATCCCTGGTGCGGCGAAGCTTTTGACAAAGCAAAGAACGAAGACAAGCCTGTATTCTTGTCTATCGGCTATTCCACCTGCCATTGGTGTCACGTAATGGAAAAGGAATCCTTCGAAGATGAAAATGTTGCCCGCTTAATGAATGATGCCTTTGTTTCGATTAAAGTAGATAGGGAAGAACGCCCGGATATTGACGGAATTTATATGACCGTCTGCCAGATGATGACAGGCAGCGGGGGCTGGCCTCTTACTATAATAATGACTCCGGATAGGAAACCTTTTTTTGCAGGAACTTATTTTCCGAAAGAAAGCCGCTTTGGAAGGATTGGAATGCTGGAACTTATTCCGCGCATAAAAGATTTTTGGATTTCAAACCGCGAAGAAATTAATAAATCAGCTAATGAAATTTTATCCGCGCTTAAAGCTACCGAAAATAAAAACTCCGGTGCAAAAATTGAAGTGAATATTTTCGATAAAGCATTCAATGATTTCCTCAACCGGTTTGATGACCGGTTCGGCGGTTTCGGAAGCGCTCCTAAATTTCCAACACCTCACAACCTTCTTTTTCTTTTAAGATATTGGAGAAGAAAGAAGGATAATCGTGCCTTAGAAATGGTGGAAAAAACTTTGCGTCAAATGCGTCTCGGCGGTATTTACGATCATTTAGGATTTGGCTTCCACCGCTACTCAACCGACCGCGAGTGGCTTGTACCCCACTTCGAGAAAATGCTTTATGACCAAGCATTACTCTTAACGGCGTATACCGAGGCTTACCAGGCTACTAAAAATAATCTTTATAAAGATACCGCCGAAGAAATTATTGAATATGTCCTGCGCGATATGACTTCACCCGAAGGCGGCTTTTACTCTGCCGAAGATGCCGATAGCGAGGGCGAAGAAGGTAAGTTTTATCTCTGGACGAAATATGAAATCATTTCGCTTCTTAAAGAAGATGCCGAACTGTTCATTAAAGTATTTAACGTAAAAGACGAAGGCAACTGGATTGATCAATCGGCGGGAGGATTAGACGGTACAAATATTCTTCATCTTAAAAAGAATTTAGATGAGCTTGCATCTGAAATTAATCTCCCCAAAGAAATATTAGCAGACAAAATTTCTTTTTTAAAGAAAAGAATATGTGAA
>JAJYIL010000449.1 GCA_021790055.1 Bacteroidota bacterium | reverse complement strand
TTTTCTTACCAATTATGCCAGACATTATTTCTCCAGAATTCATTAAAGCTTAATCTCAATATCTACGCCTGCCGGTATATCCAGCTTGCTGAGTGAATCAACTGTTTTGTTATTAGAATTATGAATATCGATAATCCTCTTGTGCGCGCGCGTTTCAAACTGCTCTCTCGATTTCTTATCAACGTGAGGAGAGCGAAGCACGGTATAAACAGTTCTCTTTGTCGGTAACGGTATCGGACCGGAAACGATGGCTCCTGTACTTCTTACAGTCTTTATGATTTTTTCTGTTGACTTATCAATCAGAATATGATCGTAAGATTTCAACTTGATTCTAATCTTTTGCCCGGGCACTTAAAATTCTCCTTCTAATATTTACACAAGAATCCCCCCGATTAAATCAGGGGGGACTCGAGTATCAAAACAAATTATTCAATTATCTTTGTAACAACACCTGATGCAACTGTTCTGCCTCCTTCACGGATAGCGAAGCGAAGACCTTCTTCCATTGCTATTTCGGAAATCAATTCAACATTTAATTTAACACTATCGCCAGGCATAACCATCTCTGTTCCTTCCGGAAGAGTAGCAACACCGGTAACGTCGGTTGTTCTAAAATAAAACTGAGGTCTATATCCGTTGAAGAATGGAGTATGACGTCCACCTTCTTCCTTTGAAAGGACGTAAATAGAGCCTTCAAATTTCTTATGAGGAGTGATTGAACCTGGTTTAGCAAGCACCATTCCTCTTTCAATTTCTTTCTTATCAACACCTCGAAGCAATAAGCCTGCGTTATCGCCAGCCATTGCCGAATCAAGTTCCTTACGGAACATCTCGATACCGGTAACAACTGTTTTCTTATGAACGCCGAGACCTATAAGTTCAACTTCTTCTGCCAGCTTTACTTGACCCCTTTCAACTCTTCCAGTTGCAACTGTACCACGACCGGTAATTGAGAAGACGTCTTCAACCGGCATAAGAAACGGCTTATCGGTTTCTCTCTGCGGAATAGGAATATAATTATCAACAGCATCCATAAGCTCCCAGATACAATTATATCTCGGATCATCAGTCGGAGCATTGCTTGCACCGGCTTCCAAAGCTTTTAATGCAGAGCCCTTAATGATCGGGATTTCATCACCGGGGAATTCATAATAGTTCAACAAATCTCTTAACTCAACTTCGACAAGCTCGATCAGTTCGGGATCGTCAACCATGTCGACTTTGTTTAAGAACACTACAATTCTTGGAACGCCTACCTGGCGTGCGAGAAGAACGTGCTCTCTTGTTTGAGGCATCGGTCCATCTGTTGCAGCGACTACTAAAATTGCACCATCCATTTGAGCAGCACCGGTAATCATGTTCTTAACATAATCTGCGTGACCGGGGCAGTCTACGTGAGCATAGTGCCTGTTTGCAGTTGAATATTCAACGTGCGCAGTTGCAATAGTAATACCTCTTTCTCTTTCTTCCGGGGCATTATCAATACTATCAAAAGTTCTGATCTCTGATAAACCCTTCTTTGCGAGAGCCATCGTGATGGCAGCGGTTAATGTGGTTTTACCATGGTCAACGTGACCAATAGTACCTACGTTAACGTGAGGTTTACTCCTATCGAATTTTTCTTTTGCCATCTATATCTCCTTTGCGATATATTTTTTTATTAATAATCTTTTAATTAACTATTACCGACTTCTTACCTAATGATTTTTCAGCAATCTCTTCTGCAATGCTCTTTGGTACTTCACTATAATATCCAAACTGCATAGTATAAATTGCACGTCCCTGCGTCATCGAACGAAGTATTGTTGCATACCCGAACATCTCTGCCAGCGGCACAATTGCCTTTATTACCTGGGCATCTTTTCTAGCAGAAAATCCTTCAATCTTTCCTCTTCTCGAATTCAAATCTCCCATAACGTCGCCTAAATATTCTTCAGGAGTAACAACTTCAACGTCCATAATCGGTTCAAGAAGAATCGGCTTGCCCTTCCTGGCAGCCTCTTTAAATGCCAGCGAACCGGCAACCTTAAATGAAATTTCATCGGAGTCTACATCATGGTAAGATCCGTCGTAAATTTTAGCTTTGATATCCACGACAGGAAAACCTGCCACAACACCGTTTCTCAATGCCTCCTGGATACCTGCAGAGACAGCCGGTATATATTCTTTAGGAACAACACCGCCGACAATTGCGTTTGTAAATTCATAACCTTTACCCGGTTCGTTCGGGCCAAACTCAACCCAAACATGCCCGTACTTACCGCGACCACCGCTTTGCTTGATAAACTTACCTTCTGCGTTAACCGTTTGAGTAATAGTTTCTCTGTAAGCTACCTGCGGTTTGCCGACGTTCGCTTCAACCTTGAATTCGCGTTTCATTCTATCGACGAGAATTTCAAGATGAAGCTCTCCCATTCCGCTTATCAGAGTCTGCCCCGTTTCGTCATCAACTTTAACTTTAAAAGTCGGATCTTCATCTGATAACTTCGAAAGCGCATCTGACAATTTATCCTGGTCTGCCTTTGTTTTCGGTTCAATCGCAATCTGGATAACCGGCTCGGGGAAAACAATCTTTTCGAGTACAACAGCATCATGCTCGTCGCAGAGAGTATCACCTGTCCTTGTATATTTCAAACCGACAGCAGCGGCAATATCACCTGCTCGTACTTCTTCAATCTCTTCGCGGTGGTTTGCATGCATCTGAAGCAAGCGGCTGATTCTTTCTTTTTTACCACTTACCGCATTATAAGTATAAGAACCGGCTTTTAAAGTTCCTGCGTAAACTCTAAAGAACGTAAGCTTACCAACGTAAGGATCGTTCATAATCTTGAAAGCCAGTGCAGTAAACCTTTCAGTATCATTAATTTTTCTTTTCACCATGTCGTTAATCCCGATATGGTGAGCTTCGATTTCTTTTGTATCGTTTGGCGCAGGTAAAAAGTCAACTACCGAATCAAGCAGTTTCTGAACGCCTTTATTTTTAAAAGCGGAACCGCAAAGAACCGGTATTATTTTCAACTCTATAGTTGCTTTTCTTAAAGCGACTTTAATTTCTTCTTCGCTTATCACTTTCCCTTCAAGATATTTTTCCAGTAAAGTATCATCTATGTCTGAAACTGCTTCAAGCATCTGGGTTCTGTACTTATTCGAAATTTCAATTAGGTCCTCTGGAATATCGAACTCATCATAAGTAGCGCCCATGGTTTCTTCGTGATACATCCGCGCTTTAAAAGTCAAGAGGTCAATAACACCAGCGAACATATCGCCTTCGCCGATAGGCAGGGTAATCGGGATAGCATTGGCGCCAAGCCTATCTTTCATCATTTGAAGAGCGTTATAAAAATCTGCACCTGTCCTATCCATCTTATTGACGAAAGCTATTCTCGGAACACGGTACTTATCAGCTTGTCTCCAAACTGTTTCGGACTGAGGTTCAACTCCGCCAACCGCGCAGAAGAGCGCAACTGCGCCGTCAAGC
>JAJYIL010000448.1 GCA_021790055.1 Bacteroidota bacterium | reverse complement strand
ATAATAACCATTGAAAAAAAAATTCCCGCCGCCTGTTATCATTACCATTAAATTTGAAACAACAAAATGAGACTGGTTAGTCTCAATTGTTGGAATAAAAATCCGCGATGCGGATCTCTCTCTCTCTCGACTTCGATTCCTCCTTAAGTAAAGGAGGAATTGAAGTTTTTAAAGGTAAGTGACGATGAGAATTTTTTTAGCAGACGATTTCCTTTTAGCTTAGATACGATTATATTTAATGAGAGCGAATTATTTACATATTAACAATGTTGATGTATCCAATTATTCAGATTCCACGGGGCAAGCAGAGAATTTAACCCGGATGAACAGAAAAAAAGCCTATTGGATTAGTCAAATTACAGGGTGGTCGATCTTTGCAATTGTAAATATAATTGTAAGTGCATCGTTTGATTATTTTTCCTGGCAAAGAACAATCGAGCTTCTTTACCTTTGTTTCTGCGGGATCGTAATGACGCATATCTTCAGGGACATTGTTAAAAAAAACGGCTGGCTTAATCTTCAACCAAAAAAAATTATCCCGCGCATTTTAATTGCCAGCGTTATTCTGGGTGTAGTTTTATCATTCCTATTTTATATTATGAGTATTGGCGTCGGCAGCTTAAATTTAGAGCATTTTAAAGCGGCTTTCATTCTGGCAGATATTTTCAGGCTAAGCTCTACAATGCTTCTATGGACTCTAATTTATTTTGCCGTCCATTATTTTGAAAATTACCGCCGGGTACAAATTGAATCTTTAATCTGGGAAGCGGCGGTAAAGGATTTTGAGCTAAAGACGCTTAAGTCCCAGCTTAATCCGCATTTCATGTTTAATGCTTTGAACACCATCCGGGCATTGATAGGCGTGGATCCCAAGAGCGCACAAACGGCAGTTACAAAGCTTTCAAATATTTTAAGGTATTCTTTAACTATGGAAAGGATTGAGACTGTTCCGCTGGGTAAAGAAATGCAGACGGTCTCTGATTACCTGGAGCTTGAAAAAATCCGTTTCGAGGAAAGATTAAAATATAAAATTGATTTGGATCCGAAATCCCTAAAGGTTGAAATTCCGCCGATGATGATTCAAACGCTAGTTGAGAACGGAATAAAGCACGGCATCTCTAAGCGAACCGAGGGCGGAGAGATTGATATTAAGTCATTAGTGCAGGATTCTATGCTCACTATTAAGATTAAAAACAACGGGCATATCAACAGCGAGGCGCTTCAAAAAGCAAAAGGCTTTGGTATAAGTAACACGAAGCACCGGCTGAATCTTCTTTACGGAGAGGAAGCATCCTTTTCAATTATCAATAAAACAGAGAATGAAGTCTTAGCAGAAATAGTAATTCCTACAGGAGGTGTAAAAAATGAAAGCTTTAATAGTTGACGATGAAAGACTTGCGCGGGTAGAACTCCGGAGACTTTTATCTCCCTACAAAGAAATTAATATTGTCGGCGAAGCCGTAAATGTTGAAGATGCCCTTACGAAGGTAACCGAGCTCAGCCCGGAGATTATTTTCCTCGACATTCAAATGCCCGGCAAAAACGGCTTCCAGCTTCTTGAAGAGCTGGACAGCGTACCGACAGTTGTCTTTACCACTGCATACGACGAATATGCTCTCAAGGCATTCGAGTACAATGCGATGGATTATTTGCTTAAGCCGATAGAGCCGAAGCGTCTTGAGGAAACGATCAAGAAAATAATTGAAAGGAACCGCAAAGATTCTTTCAAAGAATCCGAATCGTCCGTTCTGAAAGAGAACGACCAGGTTTTTGTAAAAGACGGTGAGAAATGCTGGTTTGTAAAGCTTATCAACGTCCGCTTATTCGAATCGGAAGGAAATTATGTGCGTTTATATTTCGACGAGAATAAGCCGCTCATACTTCGCACATTAAATTATCTTGATGAACGCCTGGACAGCAAGACATTTTTTAGGGCAAACAGGAAGCATATCATCAATTTAAAATGGATTGAAAGCATCGAGCCGTGGCTAAACGGAGGACTGCTTGTCAAGCTGAAAGGCGGCAATAAGATTGAAGTATCGCGCAGGCAGGCAATTAAGTTTAAAGAGAGACTAAGCTTATAATTCTTAATTTGAATTTTCTATTGTTCTTAATTCAATTAGAATAATGGAATGAAGAACATCTGAATTAAGAACATTACAACATTCAATTGAACAGCTCCCACGCTACGCCAAAGCGGATGTTACGCGGCGGCATAGGGTAGTAGGGGACGATGTAGTATTGATTGTCTGTTAGATTTTCCCAGGTGAAATAAACGATGGCAACTTTTTGAATTTCGCCAACCGCGGTGAAATCGATTTTATAAACAGGATTTAACTCTCCGTAGGGCGAATTCCTTTGACCGGTATAATAAAAGACAAATCCCGTCTTCAAATTAAGATTATCTTTGAACAGGATATTTTTGTAATAAGCCCCGCCGGTAAAATTTATTTTTGGTAAATAATAAGTAAGTCCTTCCGATGAATTAGGCGTTGCATAGATTGATGTGTTGGTTTCCAGAAGAATATTCCAGAAAGAAAAGTTTAACCGCGCTCCAATGCCCATCAAATCGGGGTTATAAGTTGAATCATAATATGATAATGCGACCGGTATTACAAGACGAGTATCTTTTCGTCTAAATAACTTTATATCAACAAAAAAAATATCCAAATCAGTTGTTAATCCTGCCTCCCAATCCTGTGAATAAGCATACTGCTTTCCGGTTTTGAAACTTGAATAGCCAAGATAAAGCTTAATCTTATCCGATGGCTTATAAGTTAGGTCCGCGCCAATACCGCTGAAAGTACCGTTTTCAAAATGAGGATAATTGATTCCCGATTGACTTGTAATCTTATAATATACCGAAGGAATTAGAGCGCTGTCGAACAAATATGTCGAGCCGACTGCAGATAGCGAAGCGTTCCGGTAATTAACCGGGTAATATCCGAAGGTAGTATCCGTCATAGAATAATATTTCAGATTACCTGATTCAAAGCTTCCTATTAGAGAAAAGTCAAGAATATCTTTTCTGAAATCCTGCCGCAGTGAAGCGCCGAATACCTTTTCTTTATTTATGGTTTTGTAGAAAGAAGTGTCGACAAACCGGTTAAGTACCGTATAATCATAGTTGTAATAGAGATTCAGGTCGGTAAAAGCAAGGTTCCAAAATTTTCCAAGCATCCTCAAATTGAATAAATGATTTTTATATTCCTGGTTTTGGTTATTAAAAAATACCGGCGCTCTAAACTGATTATACAAAATAGAATTTATATTGGAAGTCTGGCTTTCAATGCTGTCAATATTTATTCCTCCGTTCAAGCCGACTAAAGACCTGGTGAACGAATATGTTCCGATCAAATTTATATTGCCGGACAAGAAATACTTCAAGCTTGCGGCTACCTGCCAGATACTGTACGAAGTGTTGGTAAATGTGCTGTCAAGCTTCCTATTAGTTACATCCAGGTTAAAATTAAATTTC
>JAJYIL010000009.1 GCA_021790055.1 Bacteroidota bacterium | reverse complement strand
CGAAACTGTAGGTAATTGATGCAGCATCGACTCCGTCTTTTTCAATCTTTCCGAAGTTTGCCGGGTTAATTGGATTGAATAAGTCGGTCGGACTCCAGACTCTGCCTACGCCCCAGGCAATCCGCTGCCTTCCGATAATAATATTTCCCCATTCAAATCCCTGCCGTAGATAAAGGCGATCGATATAGTGGGAAACATCCATGTTGTTGCGGTTATAAATATCCCACTTCATATTTATGATTTGCCGGTTTGTGCTTGTTTGACTGAAGAATAAAAATGAACTTTCTTTCGAATACAATACATCGGCTTCATACTCAATGTTCATTCGAGCGCCGCTCCAAAGATGAATTTCAGGTCTCAGTCTCAGCCGTGTTAAATTCATAAACTGATTAGGATTGATTGAAAATAAGCTTGCCAAATCTTTGTTAGTAATTGAATATACAGGAAGGTCGGCAACATAGCCGGTAAGTGAATAATCAACCTGCGCAAAAGAATGTGCAGTTAAAATCAATGTAAACAATATTGAAATAAGAATTCTACGCATAGCGCTTAGAGCAAAGGGCATAGCGATGCTTTTCACAATGATCTTTGCTCTATGCCAAAAAAATTTTTCCCCATTCTGCGAAAGGTATGACAACAAAGTCCTTACTCCTACTAATTTTCAATTCTTCCGTCTTTCAGAATAATCAGGCGCTTGGCTCTATCTATAACTTGCTTATCGCGAGAAGAAAAGATAAAGGTTATTTTCTTCTCAGAGTTCATCTGTTCCATCATATCGAGCAAATGACTTGCAGTAACCGAATCAAGGTTAGCAGTCGGTTCATCTGCAAGAACGAGAGAAGGATTATTCACAATCGCCCGGGCAACTGCTACGCGCTGCTGCTGCCCTCTGCTCATTTCATTCGGACGCTTGTTTGCCAGTTCTTTTATTCCAAGCTCGTCCATCAAAGCAAGAGCTTTTCCCTTTCTAACATTATCAGGTATGCCGAGCAGCATCATACTGAATTCAATATTCTCAATCGCAGTTAGTACCGGAATTAAATTGTAAGCCTGAAAAATAAATCCAAGCTTGTGCAGCCTCATTTTAGAGAGAACTTTCTTTTCTTTTTGAGTAATATCTTCGCCTTCAAAATAAATTTTTCCTTCAGTAGGTTTATCAAGAGCACCAAGCAGGTTTAACAATGTGGTCTTGCCGGAACCCGATGGACCGGCAATAACAATAAATTCACCTTTGGATACTGTAAGATTTATCCCTTGAAGCGCATTGACCGGCACACCGTTATCATGATATATCTTTACTAAGTTTTCCGCTTTTAAAATTTCCATAACTACCTTCTACACATAATTGATTGCATAAATTGGTTCCAGCTTTATCGCCTTGTAAGCAGGATAAAGCGCACCCACTACCGCTACCAACGGCATAAACAAAACAGAGTTTATAAGGCTGCCTGCTGACAGCACTGGATAAATCACCGCACCGATTCCAAAGGATTCCAGTCCGACCGAAAAGATGCTTAGATTTATTCCGGAGTGCGCAAGAGGAATATCGAGCAGCAATCCGCAGACCAAGCCGGTAAGAGTTCCTATTATCCCGAGTATGAACGCCTCGAATACAATCATTAAATAAAGCCGGCTGTTCTTCATGTCTATAGCCATCAGTACACCGAACTCGCGTATCCTTTCGAAGACGGACATCAGCATCGTGTTTATAATTCCGAAAATTAATGCAAGCCCGATGATGATGTTAAGAATCATCATTGACTCTTTATAAAGCTCCATCTGGTAAATAAGCATCGGAAGCATGTCGCGGTAAGTAAACACTTCGTACCTGCTGCCGAGTTCTGCTTCAAGTTTATTTTTAATCGATGTTACTTCGTTGTAGTCTTTTGTAATTATTGCAAACTCGTGGTAATTATCTCCTATACCAAGCATTTCCTGTTCAGCTTTGGAGTTAACGTAAACCGCTATCTTATCAAATTCGGAGCTTGATGTTTGGAAGATACCAACAATTCTAAAAGCGTCTGAGCCGATATCTCCTTTGAGAGTATTTGCCATTGCAACTACTTTATCGCCCACATCTACACCAAGTTTTTCTGCAAGCTTCTCTCCAATCAAAATTCCGCGCTTGCCGCTGCCCAGGTACCTCCCTTTGATGATGGAATTTTTTATAATTGAAACTTTCGCTTCCTCAGCAGGAATAATTCCGTCAATAATAACACCTGAAGAGTTATTTGCGCTGCTTAAAATACCGGTAGCATAAACTCTTTTGCTGTATGCCTGCACTTCCGGATTGGCTTTTAGAACTGACTCAACATGCTTGTAATCCGGCAGATAATTCTTAACAATCTTATTTCGGTTGAATCCGGCTTTATGAATCTGGATATGAGCAATATCCAGGTTTATTTGATTGAACAGCATCTGCCTCATCATTCCGTTCGAGAGACCATCGGATAAAAAAATTGCGATTAGTCCGACAATTATCGAAACAAGAACGATAAGCGACCGTCTCTTATTCCTCCATATATTCCGCCATGCAAGTTTAAATATCATATAAATTTATCTTTCGTTAAAACTATCTTTCATTATCACTTGTTTAATTCTTAGCATGAATGCATGATTGCATGTTCGCCGCGGCGAAGCATGAGTGTATGAAAATATGCTGCAATGCAAGAATGTTTTCAATGATCGTTCAATTCTGACCTCTGACCTCTGACCTCTGACTTCTGACTTCTGACCTCTGACTTCTGACTTCTGACCTCTGACTTCTGACCTCTGACCTCTGATTTTAGTTTCCCCTTTCCAATTCCTAGAAGGAAAAAATCTTATCAGGTATCTTTGCATCGAAGCGCATGTCGTCAACAATAATAGTTGTTGAATGTCCCTTCTTCGCGACATTATACATAGTCCACTTCGACGGCATAACTCTTCCGTGAAAGTTCTTTATATCGGTGTAAGTCATGTACCTAACCATTTTCCCTTTCTCATCATAATATTAAAGCAGCGCGGGAAGATAATCCGACATCCTAACCCAATAATAAATTTTCCCCCAGACAACCGGCGCATCAGTCTTCGGTACAAGCTGAACCTTCCAGCATTTTTCGTTATTTATTTTTTCAGTATCAAGGATTGTTAAATTGTAATCCTTTACCAAATTCGATTCGCGAACAAGGTCGTCATTAGTAAAGTCGGAGCCGTTCCATGATTGAAGCATCATCGACGGTGGAATCTTAATTGTTGTTTCAGTGTTGCGGAGATAAGTCCAGATTTCATCGCCAATCTTCAGCGTTTTATTTCCTTCTTCCTTTGCCGGTGCTTTGGTTACAATCAAAGTTTTTTCGTTGCCTACCCACCATGATTCCATCTTCAATGTGCGGATATAATCCGGAGTCTTTATTATCATCTCAATTGTTCCGTAAGATGATTTACCCTTCACATCGTTTTCGGCTTTAGTTACGATTTCCTCTGCTGTCTGTGAAAATAAAAATTCGCCTGTAATGAGAATTATCGACAAGCTAAATATTAATTTCTTCGCTAAAGCTTTTTGCCGAGAAAGGCTTCCACGGAACTTCAATCAGTGATATAGCCAAAGCGGCAAATATCTCGAAAGGATTGGCTTACAATTACTTTGAGAGCAAGCAAAAAATTATACAGGCAATCTTTGAGCAGCTTTTTCAGGAAGGCGAAAAGTTTATCGAAGCCATGGATTCCGTTCACGACCCTTATGAGAAGTTGAAGCTGATAATTGAGTTTTCTTTTAAATACTATGAAGAAAACGAACAGCTATGGCTTCTTTATGCTTCATTTATTTTTCAGCCGGGAGTTGTAGAAGAAAGTAAAGAGATTTCTGCAGAGTTCAATAAAAAATATTCGGAAAAGCTAAAGGAGGTATTCAAAAGTATCGGTTTCAAAAATCCGGAACTTGAACTTAGATTTTTAGGCGCGCTGCTTGATGGAATCGGGTTTGATTATTTCTTCGATAAAACACTTTTCCCATTGCATGATATGAAAGAATTTCTTCTAAAGAGATACAGCAAAGAAGGCATTGAAAGGCTGAAAATTATTTAATTATCTTTTTACTTCCCTATCTTTCCATTTGAAGTTGCCGAATGCACCAACAAATCCGGCAATAATAATATACGGCACATGAAGCAGCTCGGCTACAAAAATATATTTAAGCAAATCCATTCCGTAAAATAATCTTGCCCCTCTTTTCAAAATTAGATATTCAAATAACATTTTCAGGATGAAGCCGGAAGCTAAAAGGACAATAAAATTTATTGAAAGAAATATCGCGGCTAAAGGCATTAAGAATAGGCTTAAGTAAAAAAGAAAAATTAAGATAAGCTTCACAACTAATAGCTTATCGGCGTAAAAAAGTCCTTTGCTTGCCCACCTTTTCCTTTGATGATAAAACTTGCCAAGTGTCTCATTTGCCTGTGTTTTCACAATTGAATCTTTATCAACACAAAACTTAATTTTATAATCAGTCACCTTCCTGATTTTCTGCATCAACAATTCATCATCGCCTGAAGAAAGATTAAGGTTATCGTTAAATCCGTTTACCATTTTATAAACCGACTTTCTATAGGCGATGTTTGCTGCATTGCAAATTGTTGGTTTATCAATTCCTATTAGCCCTGCGCCGGAAAAAACCAAGCCTGCAAACTCGAGTTTCTGAAGCTTTGAGAACAGAGTGTTGTTGGCTATAAACTCAACCGGACCGGAAACAAACCCGGTGCTTTTATCGAACATTTCTAAGAGCGAACTTAGCCAGTTTTCGCTATGAATGCAGTCTGCATCCGTAGCTACTATTATTCCACCGGAGGAATGTTCAATGGCAAATCTTATCGCTCTTTTTTTATGCGCATTTATTGAATAGCTCTTCGGCACCGATAATATCCTGATGTTGCCGGATTTCTTTGCGTAAGATAGTTTCTCTAATGAATCATCGCTTGATGAATCGTTAACGTAAACAACTTCAAATTTGTTCTTAGGATAGTCCTGATTCTCAATACTATCCAGACTATTCAAAATATTTTCAGACTCATTTCTAAAAGGAATTATTATGGAAACTAACTCTTCAGGAAGCCTTCTCGGTTTGGAATAACCCAGTAAGCTCAAACCACGGAAGATTCTTGATAAAAAATAAAGATAATTGATTAGTAGAAAGATGAAGAAAATTGTTAGGCAAGCACTAAGCATTGTTTTTTTTAAAAAGTAATACAACACCGATTAAAGAAGGAACAAGTACATTTATAAAAAACAAAAAGATTGATGCATCAAATGCCGGCGAAGCAAGCTCGCCCATCTTTGTTAAAAAGAAAACCGAAGCGCCCTCCCGGATGCCGATTTCAGCCAATGAAACCGGCGGAATGATTGACTTTGCAAACATTACCAGATTACCCGCCCACAGGAAGTGAAAGAAATTATTATGTCTTGTAAATGCAGCCGTCAGCAATGCAAACTGTGTAATGTAACACGAATAGAATACTACGGTCCAGCCTATCATTCTTGATGAATAATTTTTATCCATTGATTTAATGATTTCGAGCTGCTTGAAGAACCGGCTTAGTCTTCTTCTGGATCTTAAATAATTTATAATAAGATTATTCCATAACCTTGGGTGAAGTAATATCGAGATAAAGAAATAAAACAGAAGAATAAGGACAACGAAAAGTGTAACAGTAATCAGCGAATTTACATTATAATAATAATTAAGAAATAAAATACTTGTAATCGAGCCGATAAAAGCGACGACGACAAAGGTAAAGAATTTGTCAACTAATGTTGCTATTGTAACCTGTAAAACCGGCTTTTCTTTGTACTCGAGTGCACGCCCGAAATATTCGCCGATACGAGCCGGAGTAAACGAGCCGGCGGCAATACCAAAGAACAAGGAGCGCCAAATTTTTCTCGCCTCTGTTTCTTTAAGCAAGTATGAGCTCGTTAGCTTCCACTTTTTAAATTGAAGAAACAGGTTTAACGATGTAAGTGCGAAAGCGATTAAGATTAAATATAAGTCGGCGTTTACAATTGCGCCAAATACTTCTGCTGGTTTAACTTTATATAAGATGAATGAAATTAATCCGGCTGCAATTACAATTCTTAAAACAATTAAATAAAATTGCTTCCCGGAAAGAATTTCCAACGATTTGTTTTTCAGTACTCCTATTTCCATAAAATTATTTTATTTTTAATCAAATAAAATCAAACATAAAGCCAATACCAAATCTCGATACTCTTTCGCTAAAATATTGATTGAAGACATCGCCTCCGTTATAGTAAGAAACATAAAATACTAAACCCTCCCCTTCCCATTCGCCAAATTTAAGCCCTATCAAATAATTTTGATTGACAATATACTCAGGTATTCCGCGGACATCAAAATTTACCGCAGCAAAGATGCTTTCATCCTTATCAAAAACTTTTCCGAGAAGATTGGGAATTGAATATTCGAAGCCGCCTTTGTATAAAAATCTTTTTAATTTTCTATCACCTGTCTTTTTGCCGGTTGACATTGACAGTCCGGCATAATAACGAAGAAAGGAAATTCCAAGGTATTCTTCACGTGCGAATAATAATTCTCCGTAATTATTTCCATAGGCATCCGGCAGCTGGTTGTTAAGCCACTGGTCAGTAGAATTGTCCCAATGTCCATCCACTAAATGGGCACTGCTGTGGATGTATCGAAATCTCGTTACGAATCTTCCATTGTCCAGGCTTTTTGAATAAACAACATTCCCTCCGAAGAAGCCGTCGATTGCATCTATCTGAAGCCTGTAAGAAAGGTATGAGGTAACATATGCATAAGCCATAAATTCTGCCCCGACTGTAATCCTTGTTTTTGATTTAGGGAAGTTGAATCCCAAAACATCAATCGAATTGCCGATGTCGACTTTCATATTTGTCGTTGCTGTATAATAAAGCAATCCCATTCGTGGCTCATCAATTGCTGCTTTGAGAGGAAGAAAGCTTAATCCCGGCGGGAACAGTTCGAAACTAGTTTGATTTGTGGAGTTGTCTTTCGATAACGTCAGATTGGAATTTTTATTTTGTGAATATCCGGATTGCCAGAAAAGGGTAAAAAGGAAAACTAAAGTAAATATTTTTCTCATTATCTTTGAATTAACAGGTTGTGGAAAAACTTCTCTCCAAACCTAAGATTTATTTAAACAAATTTCCTGCCTCAACTTTCAATCTGCATAATATTCATTTTCAGCCCTTCGGTGCAGTTAGTGCACATTTCTAAACCTTTCCGGTTGTTCAGAATCCCCAGGCGAAATTTCCGGTAAGCATCTGATTTCCAGATTTCCTGGAATGTATGATTTTTCAAATTTCCCAATTCAAAGTCAGCATCTTTATCAAAGCAGCAAGGAACTATTTTACCGTCCCAGGTCATAACTGAAGTCCGCCACAATGCAAAGCAGTGATTCTTCAGCTTGTTTTTTATTTTCACCTTACCATCGCTTAAAATGTACCTGCTGTAATTTTTATTTGAAGGAAGAAAGCGCATAGCATTTTCAAAGGATGAAACCTGCATCGTTTTCAAAACAACTTTATCAACTCCAACGTCTTCACCGTATTTCAAAACTTCATCAACCTGATGTTCGTTTTGTTTCATCACTATAAACTGAAGCTCAACGAATGGTATTTTCTTTTTCAGCTCTTCTTTCCTTTTAAGAAGAAGCTTCAGCCCGCTATCAGCCGTCTTAAAAGTGCCGCCGACTCTGTAATTTTGGTATGTCTCTTCATTCAAGCCATCGATAGAAAAGATAAGTTTGTCGGGTGCATCTTTTAGAATTGTATCCACATTCTTTTGCGAGATCAATAATCCGTTGGTGCTTATTGAAACATAAACTTTATTCTCCCGTGCATAGCGGATCATTGCAGGAAGATTTTTGTTAATGTACGGCTCGCCTTGGAAAAATAACTGCACGTAGAATCCGGTTTGCTTTATCTGGTCAATAAAATTTTTGAAATCATCAAGCTTCAGCAAACCAAGCGGTCTGGTAAGTTCGCCCAAACCGGATGGACATTCGGGGCATTGCAGGTTGCATAAATTTGTCGGCTCAATCGAAAATGAGACCGGCATTCCCCACACAACCGGCTTCCTGATAATTATCGAAACGACAAACGAGCTTATTACTTGAACGACGTTCAAGGCTCGCTTGGCGGTTAAGTATTTTAGCGGATCAATTTCCAATTAAAGATTCTTAATAAAATTGGGCTGGAAGATAAATAATTATCATCCATCTTGAAACTGCACTTAATAAGAATTAGAAAACATATTGTGACAGCAACAACCCGGTTCACTTTGTTTCAAAGCGTTTAATGCTGCCAGCTTATTGTTACGGAAAATTCTTTTTCTTACTTTTGTTCATATAATCCCAAACAATTGGAGAAACGATGTATATCAATTTCAGTGACATTCCCGGGAACCATAACCTTTTCCTGGATTATCTCTATGAATTTGAAAACGTAAAAAATTTTTATAAGATAGACTTCCGCAACAAGGAGGAATATTTGAATTTGTTTGAACGTGTCTCCGGTTCACACGATCATTCGCGTGAAGCCCTTTCCCAGACTCTTAAAGAACAATACCAGGGCTTGAATCCCTCTGCCAAGACTCAGAAAAATATTGCAGCACTTGCGGATAAAAAAACGCTGGCGGTTGTTACCGGTCAGCAGCTTGGAATTTTCGGCGGTCCGCTTTATACCTTTTATAAATTGATGACAGCAATCAAGCTGAGTACTTTTCTTTCGGAAAGATACGATGATTATTATTTTGTACCTGTCTTCTGGCTTGAAGGCGACGATCACGACTTTAATGAAGTGCGCAGCATTAACCTTCTTAACGATAACAACAACATTACTCAAATTGGCTACGGTCAGGCTCTTGAGGATGAAGACGACAATAAAGGCAGCATCGGCAATATAGTTTTTAATGAAACGCTTGAACAGTTTTATGCTGAGCTTGAAAGAAATCTTCGATTAACCGAATTTACTCCCCTGGTTTTAGAAAAGATAAAATTATTTTATAAAGCGGGAAATACCTTTAAGCAAGCTTTTAAAGAGATGCTTTTCTGGTTGTTCGACCAGTATGGATTAGTGATCTTCGATCCCCAGGATAAGAATATAAAGAATCTTTTAAGACCGGTCTTCAAAAAAGAAATTGTTGACTTTAGAATACATACCGAAAAGCTCGTTAAAGTCAGCGCGGAGCTTGAAGAGGTTTACCACGCGCAGGTAAAAGTACGCCCGGTTAATCTTTTTTACAGCTTTGAAGAAGGGAGGTACCTGATTGAACCGGTTGAAAATGAATTTCGCTTAAAGAGAAAGCGCAAAAAATTTTCGCTCGAAGAAATTTTATCTCATATCGAAAGCGAGCCGGAGAAATTCAGCCCTAATGTTTTGCTAAGACCGATTTGCCAGGATTACGTTTTGCCGACAGCATTCTACGTGGGCGGTCCGAGTGAAATTTCCTACTTTGCACAGGTGATGCCGCTTTACGGCTTTTATAAAGTTGAAGCTCCGATTATTTATCCAAGATCTTCTGCAACAATAATCGAGAAGAACATTAACTCTATCATTGAAAAGTTCGGAATCAATCTGCCGGAGTTGTTCCTTGACCCTGACAAATTAAAACAGAAGCTGATTGATTCTATCTCCAAGACTTCTATAGAGGAAGTGTTTAATAATACTTCAAGCCAGCTTGAGCTTGCGTTCGACCAGCTTAAAGAAAGACTCTTTGAGTTTGATAAGACAATCAGCGATGTCTCTTCTAAGTATGAAGAAAAAATAATGAAGTATCTTGATGAATTTAAAGCTAAAGCTTACGAGGCGCAGAAGAGAAAGCATGAAATTACACTTCGCCAAATTGAAAGGGTTGTAAGCGTTGCTTTACCGAATTCAATTCTGCAGGAACGGGAAATCAACTTTATATATTTTGCGAACAAGTACGGAATCGAGATAATAAACAAGGTGTTCGAAGAGCTTACTATTAATAAGTTCGAACACCAGATAATCAATTTAAGCTAAAAGTTGAAGTCGCGTACCTGTCTTAATCGTAATCTTATATTGCTCTTAATCGAGCTTGAATTAGATTAAGATTAAGAGCGATTGAATTACAATTATCTTATCGCCTTTTCTGTCTGCGCATCGAAAAAGTGAAGCTTGTTTGTATCTAAAGTTAATTCCTTCGACTGCCCTGCCAGCGGCATTTCGCGTGCTGGTACTCTCGCTACGAACTGAGAGTTGTCAATCTGGAAATACAAGAATATTTCGTTGCCCATCGGTTCAACAACTTCAAGCGGAACATTTATGCGGGTACTATTTCCGCCATGTGAATTTATTGACGAATCATAAATATCTTCCGGTCTTATACCGAGCCATAAGTTTTTGTTCACGAAAGGCTTCAATTTGTCCAGATAACTGCCGTTAAGCTTTAACGACAAGCCGTTGCCGGTGCTGTTAAAACTTACTCCGTTGTCATTATAAATTTTCCCTTCGACAAAATTCATCGCTGGACTGCCTATGAATCCCGCAACAAATTTATTTACCGGGTTATTATAAAGATTTAACGGCGAATCAATCTGCTGAATAATTCCGTCCTTCATTACGACGATTTTATCGCCCATTGTCATCGCTTCGGTCTGGTCGTGAGTAACATAAATCATCGTAGCATTCAGCCTTTGATGAAGCTTCGAGATTTGGGTCCTCATCTGCACGCGCAGCTTTGCATCAAGATTGCTCAGCGGCTCATCAAATAAAAATACTTTCGGCTTTCGCACGATGGCTCTACCGACTGCAACCCGCTGCCGCTGTCCGCCCGACAGAGCTTTCGGCTTTCTATCAAGGTAATCTTCCAGTTCAAGAATCTTCGCAGCTTCCGTAACTCTCTCCTTTATTTCTTTCTTGTCGAACTTGCGCAGCTTTAATCCAAATGCCATGTTCTCGTAAACCGTCATGTGAGGATAAAGTGCATAGTTCTGAAATACCATCGCAATATCCCTATCTTTAGGCGAAACGTCATTAACCTTTTTGCCGTCTATAAAAAGCTCACCTTCGGAAATCTCTTCAAGACCGGCAATCATTCTAAGTGTTGTAGATTTTCCGCACCCGGAAGGTCCAACCAGTACAACAAATTCTTTGTCGTTAACATTGATGTTTACATCCTTAACTGCGATGTTTCCACCATCGTATACCTTAGTTACGTTTTGTAGAGTTACTTCAGCCATAGACTACCTTGTTATGTTTTGAATTTGTCTAATGAAATCAGGGTTTGAAATACTGACACAATCAAAGTTATTTATTTTTCCTCCGCTGTGCAACTGCATCGATAAAATTCCGAATGCCATCGCTATCCGGTGGTCACCGAAGCTGTCGAAAACCGGATTGCTGTTTTTTATCTTGCCGCCGAATGAAAAGCCATCTTCATATTCTTCCACATCAAGACTAAGCCGTTTTAGATTAGAGCAGATTGCATTTATCCTATCGGTTTCTTTTCCTCTTAACTCGGATGCGTTTCTGATAGTAAAATTTCCATCCGCAAAAATTCCGGCTATTGAAAGGATAGGAATCTCATCAATTATGTTGGGAATTATTTCTTCCGGTATAATAATATTATTCAGTTCGCTTCCCCTAATAATCAAGTCTCCTAAAGGTTCACCGGCGGCTTTCCTTTCGCTTTCTCTCTCAATGCTTCCTCCCATTTCAATTAACACGTGAAGAATTCCGGTGCGACTCTCATTCAAGGAAACATTTTTAATTCTCAAAAGAGAATTTCTAGAAAGTAGCGTCAACACGATAAAGAAGGCAGCAGTTGAAATATCGGAAGGAACAAAATACTCCTTCGTATCAGGATAATCTTTTCTGGAAGAATAACTGATTTTACCACTTCCGGATTTTTCTATCTTTAATCCCAACATTCTTTCAGTGTGGTCGCGCGAAGGATTTCTTTCAATTACCGAAGTTTCCTCATCGCAATGAAGCCCTGCCAATAAAATTGCGCTCTTTACCTGAGCACTTGCCATCGGCAGTTCATATTTTATCGCATGAAGATTTTCACCGGGAAAGATTTTTAGCGGAAGCGTATTATTTTCACTTGCAGTGATTCTCGCGCCCATTGCGGTAAGCGGAGTAATTATTCTTTTCATCGGGCGCTTGGAAAGCGACTCATCTCCGGTAATTACCGACTCGAAGTTTTGCGCAGCTAAGATTCCGCTAATCAGCCTTGTGGTTGTCCCTGAATTACCCGCATCAAGAAAGCTTTCCGGCTTATGAAATCCTTTAAATCCCTTGCCGGTAACTTCCACAAAATCTTTTACCGTCTTAGTCTCTATTCCAAGCTTCTTAAAACATGCTTGAGTTGATTTTACATCTTCTCCGTTTGAAAGATTGTAAATCCTCGAAGTTCCCTTCGCCATAGCCGAGAACATTACTGCACGGTGAGAAATAGATTTATCTCCCGGTAAATTAAGCTCGCCTTCAACTTTATTTATTTTTGAAAACTCCTGTATCATCGTGTTTCTTAAATTTATTTTTTACACCATTTATCCATCATTTCATTCAACTCTTCAGAAGAGAATTCGCTGCATCCGTACATCCCCTTGCTCTGCCGCTGCCTTAATGACTCATATAAAATTACGGCTGCCGCAACCGAAACATTCAGGCTTTGGACCATACCTTTCATTGGGATTATGAATTTTTTATCCGCAAGCTTTGCAGCACCTTCTGAGACACCGCGGTGTTCATTTCCTAATACCAATGCAACTTTACCTGTTAAATCCAGATCATAAATCGATACTGCGTCTTCAACAATTGCAGAAGCATAAATCCGGAAGCCTTCTTCCCTCAAATTATCATAACAAGATTTAACATCTTTAAATTTATCTCTCTCCACCCACTTAAAAGCAGAGGCGGAAGACTTCTTACCTATCTTTGGAAATTTTTCAATGTAATAGATGAGCGAAGCCTTCGGAACGCCCACTGCATCGCAAGTCCTAAATATCGCTGAAACGTTATGCGGGTCGTGAATATTTTCCAGCACGATTCTTAATGACTTCTGACGGGCATTTAATACAGAATTTATTTTCTGCTGTCTCTTCTCTGTCTTAAGCATTTCCAAAATCCCGCTTGCCTATCTTACTCTTAATCGTAATCTTTCTCGCATCATTCAGCGACTCTCATAAAAAGCTACTTATTAAAGACAAGCTTATAAATAATCTTAGTTCTACTTCCGCGAGCTCTATCTACTTTAAGTTTTTTCATGTCGGTCTTAAGATAAAACGCTGCAAGCTCCAGTATCTTATTCATTACGGTGTCCTCATCGTGAGCCCAACATTCGCATCCTTTCAAGCTCGGGATTTCAGCTGTGCATCCGTCATCTGTCTTCGTAACTACTAAATTCAAAATCATCGCTTATTAAAATTCTTTTTATCATACATATTCATATGCCTCACGGTATAATGGTATAGGGTATTATGTCGCTTGTCTTTCCCATATGCCTTTATACCCAGCTATTCATTACTCCAATATTCCATTATTCCGGTAATTCCCAGCCTCAATACTTCCCTTCGCTTTTACCGCCAAGCATAATCTTAACACTTGCACTTGCACCAATTCTATCGGCACCGCTGGCAATCATTGCGTCGGCGTCTTCCCGCGATCTGATTCCACCGGATGCCTTAACACCGACAGAGCTTCCAACAACATATTTCATCAAAGCGACATCCCCGGCGGTTGCACCGCCTTTACTGAAACCCGTTGATGTCTTTACAAAATCAGCTCCGGCTTTTTTACAGATTAAACATGCTTTTACCTTTTCTTCGTCGGTCAATAAAGCAGTCTCCAAAATTACTTTGCAGACGGCATTGTTTTTCTTTGCGGCAAGTGCAACCTGATTAACATCATTAAAAACAAAATCATAATTTCCACTTTTGAGCATTCCGATATTTATTACCATATCGACTTCATGTGCTCCGTTCTTTATCGCCTGCTCAGCCTCAAAGCGCTTGGTCTCTGTAGTAGTGGCTCCAAGCGGAAAACCGATTACCGTACAAACCTTCACTTCGGTTCCTCTTAATAATTCCGAGCACAAAGAAACATGGCAGGGATTTACGCACACGGAAGCAAAGCTGAATCTCTTAGCTTCTTCGCAGAGAGATTTTATTTCATTAGGAGTTCCTTCCGGTTTTAATAATGTATGATCAATCTTTCTTGCAAGCGCTTTATCGATAGCATCACCTACACCCGGTCCTGCCGCAATCCTTGAAGCGCCGTTGTCAACAATATTGTTTATGGCTTTAGGCTGCGTTATTACGTTAGTCTCCCAGCCTTTGCATGATTCATCCTTACAATAAAAATCGTGCAGAGTCTTCTCAAGGAACTCCTTCGAAACTTTTTTCTCTTTTGCAAATTCCATTTTACTCACCGTACAATAAATATGCTTTGTAAGTATTTTTCAAAAGCATTGCGCGTGTCATCAATCCTACACCTCCGGGCACCGGAGTTATAAATGATGACTTTGGTGCTACTTCATCAAAGTCAACATCTCCGACAATCCGGTAGCCTTTGGGTAAATTTTTATCTTCAATCCGGTTGATGCCGACATCGACAACAACCACACCGTCTTTAACCATGTCTGCCTTTACAAACTTAGGCTGACCAATTGCTGCTATTAAAATGTCCGCTTGTCTTGTGTATTGAGCTAAATCCTTAGCCGCTGAATGGCAAATCGTTACTATTGAATTTGCCCCTTCCTTCTTTTGAAGCATAATGTTCGCTATCGGCTTGCCGACTATATTGCTTCGACCAAGAACGACAACATGTTTTCCCTTTGTTTCAATTTTATATCTGACTAATAATTCTTGAATGCCTGCCGGTGTACACGAGGCAAAAGTATCTTTCCCAATCACCAAATTACCTACACTAACCGGGTGAAATCCATCAACATCCTTTTTAGGAGAGATTGCCTCGATAATTTTATCCTCATCAATGTGCTTTGGCAGCGGAAGCTGGACTAATATCCCGTGATAATCTTTATCCTTATTATATTTATCAACCAGTTCAAGAAGCTCTTTTTCAGGAACACCCGCGTCAAGCTTTTCGACCTTGCTTCTCATGCCTATCTCTTCGCAGTCCTTTGACTTGCTGCGAACGTAAATTTCCGACGCCGGATTTTCACCGACAAGTATGGCAACAAGCCCGGGGACATTTTTCCCGCTTAGTTTTAATTTATCAATTTCATTTTTTAATTCCGCTCTTATTTCAGAAGCGGTTTGCTTTCCGTCTATTAGTTTCATCTTCTTAATCCTACTTCAAAATTTCTTTCTATAATTGGGTATTGAACTTTGAGAGTTGAGCATTTTTTTAATATTCGATACTCAATGTTCAATTCTCAATTTTCAATTTCTAAGCACAAAGTGACCGCTAGGCGGGAGATTCTCTTTTATATTTAACACAGTGGAAATCCATTACTCCATCACTCCAAGCTTCAATTGTGCATTAGCAATATTATATTTTTCCTTCAAATAGCGAAACAGTTTCTCATCGCTTAAGATTTCATCTTCAAAAGGATTTGAATTCTGCCAGCCGGTTTTGCCGGTGTTCCTATAATTCTCCAGGCGTCTTAAAGTAATCTCGCAAAATACCGGGTCATTATCAATCGTATAACATCTTCTGCCGGTCATCTCTGCCGAAAGAAGTGTCGTGCCTGAGTGAGAGAAGAAATCAAGTACAATTTCATTCATCCTGCTGCTGGACAAAATTATTCGCTTAATTGCCTTCAGCGGCTTCTGCGCATAGCATCCGTTTACGTTCTCTTCCATCCTGTAAAAGACTTGCTGGATGTCAATCCATACATTTCCGGCGCGGATAAATTCCGATTTACTCCGCTCTAAATTTTCAGTTTCTTTGCCATTAACAGTCTTGTAATACCCTTTCAGCACTTTCGGAATACCGGTGTACTCGGAGTTAACGTCAAAGTAAGGCTTTCCTTTTGTATAATAAAGAAGCTCCTGCCTTACGGACATCCAGTTTTTCTGCGTACCATAGCCGCGCTGGTTCCTCATTGTAATAAAGCTTCGCGAATCAAAACCGGAATTGCGCATCATCAAAATAAAATCCGCAAGCGGCTGGTAATGGTTATTCTGGTCTGCACCGAGCCATATGTAAAGTGATGAATCATCGGTCATAGCTTCGTAAGAATTTTTTACCCAAGCTTTACACCAATCAATAAAATGCGCTATCTTTCTCTCTTCAAATGCAACAAAATTATATGGCGGGTCGTGTACCGCGAGCGATGCTTTATCATTTTCTATTAAATTTCTAATTGATGAAGGTTCGGCAGCATCCAGGCATCCGATCTTGTGCATGCCGGATGAGTCCGTCCAAATTTCTCCTTTACTAATTCTGCAATACGGAAGCAGCAACTGTCTAAACTCTTCATCCGAATCGATTCTCGGTAAAGGGAAATTCTTCATCATTTCATTCGGCTGCTTTAATGAAGTCCGGGAAAATTATTCTTTCAAGTTCCTTTGTCTTGCCGGACTCAGTGTCAATCTTAAAATATATTCCGCAAAGATGAGCATCCTTTTCCGCCGTCTCATATTTCTGCGGAGTCTGAAAGAGAAACCTGTTCACGGCTGCCTGTGTTTTCATTCCAATAACCGAATCGTAAGGACCGGTCATTCCGACATCGGTTATATATCCCGTTCCGTTTGGAAAAATTCTTTCATCCGAAGTTTGAATATGAGTATGCGTCCCAACCATTGCGCTTATTTTACCATCGAGATAATTTATCATTGAGATTTTTTCCGCAGTAGCCTCTGCATGAAAATCCAAAAAGACCATGTTCGTTTCGGATTTCATTTTTGCAAGAACCCAATCGGCAGTTTTAAACGGACAATCAATCGCTGCCATAAAAGTTCTTCCCTGCAAATTGATTACCGCAACTTTTCCTTTCTTCGTTTCAGCAATGTAATAACCGTTGCCGTAAGTTCCTTTAGGATAATTTAAAGGACGGAGCGAGCGAGGTTCTTTTCTCAGATAATCCTGCGATTGATGCTTATCCCACGTATGATTTCCGCCGGTAATAACATGCACACCAAGATCCAATAAGATTTTTCCTTCCTTGTCGGTGCATCCTTTCCCGTCTGAAGCATTTTCACCGTTAGCAATAACAAGGTCGGCTTTATATTTTTGAATTAGGCTCGGCAGCCAGGCTTGAACCAGATCCATACCGGGTTTGCCGATAATGTCGCCTATAAAAAGTAAATTTAATGAAGCCATAGATTTCCTAATTTGAGCGCCCAATATATTGAAAATCAGAATCACATGAAA
>JAJYIL010000447.1 GCA_021790055.1 Bacteroidota bacterium | reverse complement strand
CCGCATTGTCTCCTCAAGGAGATAAAATTGCATTCATCTCAAACCGCAGCTTTTACTTTGATGTATATATAATGAATGCTATCGACGGCAAGATAATCAAGAGACTTGTTAAGGGTGATAGAAGCCCGGACTTTGAGCAGTTGAATGTTGTTACCCCGGGATTAAGCTGGTCGCCGGATGGAAATGAAATAGCTTTGTCCGCTAAAAGCGACGGCGATGATATTATTTATATTATTAATGTCAATAATGAAGGTAAGTATTCTTTACCTATTCATTTTGATGGAATAAAAAGTCTTGCCTGGTCACCCGATGGAAAGTATCTTGCATTCATCGGTCATACTCCAAAACAATCAGACGTTTATATCTACAATTTCAAGACTAAGGAGGTAACAAATCTTACAAATGATTTCTTTAACGATAATGATCCGGCGTGGTCTCCCGACAGCAAAGTAATTTTCTTTTCGTCCGACCGGGGAAATTTCCTTACTCACGCTTCCGAGGATACAATTAAGGTTTATAATTATCCGGATAACCATAATGAAATTTATTCGGTAAATATTGCTTCTCATAAGGTTGAAAGAATTACAGACATGCCGAACAGCAGCCAGTTTCAGCCTGTTGTTAGCCCGGACGAGAAGCATATTTTGTTCCTTTCAGATGTTAACGGTATAAATAATATTTATAAGAAGAGAATTGTTCTTGAAAAGACAGACACTGTTTCAAGAGTAAATGAGCTTCCCGCAGTGCCGATTACAAATTCTCTAAACGGTTTGTACCAGATTTCAATCTCAAAGGATGGAAAGAAATTAGTCTTTTCATCTTTATACAAAGGTTCCTACATTCTTTTTCTTCTAAACCAGCCGTTTGATATAAAGCTTGATACGAATAAGCTTGTACCAACTGTCTTTGTCGATAGCAAACATAAGAAAGAAACAATGGTTGAAGATATTTCCAATAAGGCAATACATGAGGTTGAGCAAGCCGATACATTGGTGCAGAATTCCGGCTTTGCTTTGAATAGCGACACGACCAGTGTTTACGGCGATTCAATTATGGTTGATCTGAACAATTATGTTTTCGGGAGTAACCAGGAGACTAAAATTAAGGCAAAGAATGATACAACTAAGAATTCCAAGTTTGCTCTTACCGATAACCTTGACAGCAACGGAAACTATTTCGTAAATAAGTACAAAATTACATTCTCACCGGATATCGTTTACGCCGATGCCGGCTTCAGTACGCTCTACGGGCTGCTGGGAACTACAGTGCTTTCATTTAGTGATGTTCTCGGTAATTATAGAATAATAGGGCAGACAAGCCTGCAAATAGATTTGAAAAACAGCGACTATGGCTTAGCCTACTTTTATTTGAAACAAAGATTGAACTACGGCATTGAAGCTTTTCACACTGCACGGTTTGTATATCTTAATAATTATGGCAATACCGATTTATTCCGGTTTAGAAATTATGGCGCAGTAATTTCGTTAAGCTACCCGTTTAATAAATTCTATAGGATTGAAGGCGGTCTTAGCTGGCTTAATGTTACCATGGAAGATCTTGACAATCCTCTTGTGCCTTATCAACAGGCAAACTATCTTGTGCCTATTATCAGCTTTATTCATGATAATACTTTATTTGGTTATACGGCTCCATTAGATGGAACAAGATACCGTTTCGATTATCTAATTAACCCCGGAATAATAGACCGGAATTTATCCTTTTATTCTCTGCTTGGAGATTATAGAACATACTTCAGATTCTGGTATGATTATTCTTTTGCTTTCAGGCTATCAGGCGGATATTCATGGGGAAGCAATCCGCAAAGATTTTTTATCGGCGGCGTTGACAATTGGATAAATAGAGACTTTGCCGATAATACAATTCCGCTGAATTCTCCGTCTGACTTTGCATTCTTAACGGCAGCCCTTCCCCTGCGCGGTTATGATTATGCCCAGGAAATAGGGACTAAGTACGGACTTATGAACATGGAGCTTAGATTCCCATTGATACGTTACCTGGTTACCGGCGCTCTTCCGGTTTTGTTCAGAAACATTCTTGGTGTAGCCTTTCTTGATGCCGGTACCGCATGGAATAATAATCATAATTTAAGATTGTTCGGACGCAATGCAAACGGAAACCTTGTTACAAGCAATCTTCTGATTGGAACGGGATTCGGGGCAAGGATATTCCTGTTAGCCTTCCTTGTCAGGTTTGATATTGCGTGGGCTTATAATATGCAGCGCTTCTCAGCGCCAAAGTTTTATATCTCTCTTGGCGAGGATTTTTAATACAAAGCTCTTAAGCGGAATTTAATCTTTTTTCGAAGAATTTTTAGCCGAGGCGCTTTTGGAAGGCTCTTTCTTAACAGAAGCGCTGCCTGATTTGCTTTTGTAGTCCGTTTGATAAAAGCCTGAACCCTTAAAGATTGGACCAGCTCCGGCGCCGATTAATCTTTTAACCTCACCTTTGCATTTTGGGCAAGTCTTAATAAGCTCGGCAGTCATCGATTGGAAGACCTCAAATTTGTGTCCGCATTGCTTGCACTTATATTCGTACGTTGGCATACACCATCCTGAAATAATTTGGTCGAAAACTTAATGAAAAATTCTAAATTTTTCTATAATTTAAAATATAAGATATTATCTTAGTACAATTAGTTTTAAAAATTTATTCCGCTTGACAATTTTTACAATCTTTAGAATAATAACGTGAAAAAAATTTTACTTCTTTTGCTTCCCTGCTTATTTACGCTTACAGGATGCCTAAACTATATCCAGGATACGCAGTTATATGCCGATGGGTCCGGCTCAATGAGAATAATCTTCTGGACAAAAATGCCCGATTCGGAAAGCGCAAAGATTCTGGATAAGATCGGGATATTTAACCCGGACTCGATTAGAGGTGAATTTTCTTCGCCGTATACTAAAATCAAAAATATCTCGGCTTATACCGATACTACTGACAGCACCACGCATGCAGTTATTAACCTAACCTTCACTCACATAGATTCTTTGAACAAGATAAAAGCATTTGCCGCTTCAGATTTTTCACTTAAAGATGGCGCAGAGGGTCAGAAAATTTTTTCGCAGTTTATTCCGCCTATCGCAACGGGCTTCGGGATAAACGGCAACGCATACCATGTTTCCTACAAATATACTTTTGGCGGCGATATAATTACCGATAATTCTACAGGTAAGGACGGAAGAACTCTTATCTGGGACTATTCGCTTGCACAGATCGGCAGCGGTAAAACTATTTCCGTAACATTCAGACCTTTTAAATTGAAAGAAACGCCCCCATGGATTTATGCTCTTTCGGGCTTGGTGCTTCTCATTGTAATTATTTTCCTTCTTAGAAAGAAGAAGGATTAGCACTGGATGCGGGATTCTCGATTCTAGATACTCGATAAGAGAAGATCGGTCTTCATTTGGGCATTCTATTGCTTTTTAATCCAAACTTTCCATTTGGAAAATTTGCCCTTCGGGTTGCCA
>JAJYIL010000446.1 GCA_021790055.1 Bacteroidota bacterium | reverse complement strand
CGAGGGAGAAACAGAGCAGCGGCTTTATCTACTGGATGCATGGCGCGATACTCCTTTTTATTCCGACCGCGAGCGCGCAGCTTTAATCTGGGCAGAGGCAGTTACTGAATGCAATGTTTCTGATGAAGTCTTCGAAGAAGTCAGGAAGCTGTTTTCAGAAAAAGAAATAATCGACCTAACTATTGCAACAATTGCAATAAATTCATGGAACCGGATTAATATTCCTTTCAAGAATGTCCCCGGCGATTATCAGCCCGGACAATATGCCAAGATAAATTTCGATAACCTGGTTGAAAAAGTTTAATTAAATTTCCGCCAATGGCGGGTAAAACAATAAATGAAAATAAATTTATGGAGATAAAAATGAAAGAGTTCTTGCTAATTTTCAGAACAGACTTTAAGAATACACCCGATAGTTCGCCGGAAGAGATACAGGCTACCAATAAAAGATGGATGGACTGGATTGGTGGAATTGCCGCACAAAATAAATTATTTGACAAAGGCAACCGTCTTGCTAACAATGGTAGAGTTATAAGAGCAAACAAATCGGTAATCGATGGACCTTATACCGAAATAAAAGAATCCATTGGCGGTTATATTATAATCAAGGTCGAATCTTATAATGAAGCCGTTGACATTGGAAAAGGCTGTCCGATTTTTAATGTGGGAGGAAATGTTGAGATTAGAGAAATAAGTAAATCATAGGTTTGATGCCGGATACTTGATTCGGAAACTTGACGTATAGTATTTTAGTACTGCTTCAAGTATCCGGCAATTGAGTTGACAACAAAATCAAGTTAAAGAAATAAATGCATAACTGAATTAATAAGAGTATAAAAATAATGGAAGCATTTCTTGCACCGGTAGAAAAGCCAAAAAGCATTATGTTAAAGCTTGCATATTTTTTCTTAAAGAAGCAATTCGGAAAAGTTTTTTCGCCGCTTGCAATTCATTCGGCAAGGCTACCTTCCGCCTTCGGGCTTTTTTATACGAAAGTCGGAAGACTTGATAAGAAATTGGTGCTGCCGGAAGAAACGACGTTGCTTATTCGCCAAAAGGTTGCACAAATCAATGTCTGCCTTTTCTGTATTGATTCAAGCCGGTATTATGCAATTAAAAAGTCAATGAATATAGCTAAATTTGATGCACTGGATGAATACGAAACAAGTCCGCTATTCAATGATGCAGAACGTGCGGCACTAGATTATGCAACCGAGCTTACTAGGAAAAAGAAAGTTGACCCAGAAACTTTTAAACAATTATCTGCTTATTATTCCGAGCGCGAGATTTGCGAAATTGTTTGGCTCGTTGCCAGCGAACATCTTTATAATATGACTAATATTGGTTTAAATATTCACTCAGATATGCTTTGCGATATCACTAAAAAGAAAAAAGTGAAAACATGAAAACACAATTGTATTTAACCAAGCCTCCTGCTGCAAAAGCAGAAATGTTAATTCGCAGAACAGTTACAGAAGTATTTGAATCATTTATTAATCCGGAAATTACTACTAAGTTCTGGTTTACAAAAAGCAGCGGAAGGTTGGAAGCCGGCAAGCAGGTTACCTGGACATGGGAAATGTATAATTTCCCCTCGCCTGTGAAAATCCTTGAAGTCGAAGAGAATAAAAGGATTCTGATTGAATGGCCTTACAATGGTGCACCAACGTTGGTTGAATGGGTATTTACTCCGCTTGGGGATGATACAACTTATGTTAGTATTACAAACTCCGGTTTCCAGGGAGACGGTGATAAAGTTGTAGGCGATGCTCTCGGTTCAAACGGCGGCTTCACCTGGGTATTGGCAGGATTAAAGGCTTACCTTGAGCACGGTATTGAGCTCAATCTCGTAGCAGATGCTTTTCCAAAAGGATTAAGAATCCATTAATTTTATTATGCCGGCACAAGAATTAATACCGCACCTGTTCAGGACAGAATACAGGAAAATTGTTTCTGTTCTTTGCCGACATTTTGGCTTTGATCAAATTGAAACTGCGGAAGATATTGCCAGCGATACTTTCCTTACTGCAGCAGAAACATGGGGCTTGAAAGGCGTTCCGCAAAATCCGGTTGCTTGGCTTTATCATGTCGCTAAAAATAAAGCTAAGAATCATCTCCATCGTAAAATATTATATCAAGATAAAATTGTTCCGGAAATACAAAACACAAATTCGGAAATCTATGTTGATGAAATTGACTTATCTCCGCAAAATATAAATGACAGCCAGTTGCAAATGATGTTTGCAATTTGTAATCCTTCTATCTCAACTGAAGCGCAGATTGGTCTATCACTTCGTATTCTCTGCGGCTTTGGCATAGAGGAAATTGCGGATGCATTCTTAACCAGCAAAGAAACTATAAACAAAAGATTATTTAGAGCTAAAGAAAAACTTAGACAAGAGAAAATAAGGATTGAACTTCCCCTCCCCTCAGAAATTGATGAAAGATTGGAAACCATCTTAAGAACAATTTATCTTTTGTTCAATGAAGGTTATTATTCTTTAAGTCAAAACGAGACGCTGCGCAGGGATCTCTGTCTTGAAGCAATGCGGCTATGCCACATGCTTGTTGAGAACAAAGGCACAAACAAGCCTCAGGTAAACGCTTTGCTCTCGCTAATGTGTTTCCATGCTTCAAGGTTCGACGCCCGCATTGATAAGAACGGTAAGCTAATTCTCTATGAAGACCAGGATGTAGGCTTGTGGGATTCAGATTTAATACGGAAGGGTGAATATTTTTTAAACTGTTCCGCAAGCGGAGACAAGGTTTCAAAATACCATATTGAAGCCGCTATAGCCTATTGGCAAACAAAGAAAGAAGACTCAAAAGAAAAATGGGAAAGCATTTTACAGCTTTACAATCAATTATTATTAATAGAGTATTCGCCGGTTGCAGCGCTCAACCGCACCTATGCCCTTTCCAAGGCGAACAGCAAAGAAGAAGCAATAATTGAAGCTGAGAAATTAAATCTTGAAGATTACCCTTTTTATTTTACCCTGCTCGGGGAACTTTATACCGGGATTGATATCATTAAGGCAAGGGAATATTTTCTAAAAGCTCTGTCGCTTGTTAAAACACAGACTGATAAAAATGCTGTTCAAAAAAAATAGATAGGCTATAGATGCATCCATTATTTATAAATCGCTAAAAAGTTTTTCTATATCCACCGATAAACCGGATAGGAGCCTGGAATTTACAGAACCCGAAGCTTTGCCTTAGAGAAGAGAATGAAGCAATTATTTATGTTCTCATAAATCTAAATTGTCTTTTCCTCCTGGAACAATTACCCAAAACTCTTTAACGCCGGTCTCTTCATAAATATTTTTTTTGTGAGTAAGGTCGTAATATGCATTGGACGGAGATAGGACTTCAACCACAAGATCCGGTGCACCTTTTATTTTTTCGCCTATTATTTCTTTACGTTCTTTAGAAATAAAAACAACATCAGGCTGATATATTTCATCTTCTTTAAGGAATACATCAATCGGAGAAATAT
>JAJYIL010000445.1 GCA_021790055.1 Bacteroidota bacterium | reverse complement strand
TACGAGGGTATACCGAATTATAAATGGTTTTATTTTTATATTTTTTGTTTAATTATAATAACTTATATATGCTTTCTAAAATAGAATTAATTATCGGAGGAAACTCAATATGAAAATATTCATCAGGCTAATGATGGTATGTATGCTTGTTGCCCTTGTGCAAAAATTTGCATTTGCGCAGGGTGAGGCTGGAGTACCTTTCTTAATGGTAGCACCGGATTCGAGAGCCGGCGGTATGGGCGAGTCGGGCGCCGGATTAGCCGACAACTCTGCAGCTATATTCTGGAACCCTTCAGGCATCGCTTTCCTTAGAGGCTCTGAAGTAAGCATTACACACAGTAACTGGCTGCCTCAATTCAATCTTGATCTCTTTTATGACTACCTGACTTACAGGCAATATATCCCTGAAATCAATGGGAGCGCGTTCGCAAGCATTACTTACATGAACTACGGCGAGTTCATTAGAACCGGTCCTGACAGCCCCACGCCTATAGGAACATTCCGTTCTTTCGATGCTGCGCTTACTTTAGGATATGCTACACAGCTTTCCTCGGATTGGGGCATCGGCTTTAATTTCAGAATCATTCACAGCCAGCTATCCGATCAGCCCACTGCAGAAGAGCAAGGAAGCGGAACTGCAACAACAGTCAGCTTTGATATTGCCGGAATGTGGAGACCGGGCAAGCTTGTTCTGCCGTTTATTGATGATGACATTGGTAAAAAGTTTAGTGTCGGTTTGGATTTAAGCAACCTTGGTCCTAAAATCTATTATATTGACCGGGCTCAGGCTGATCCTATTCCAACTAATTTCAGGCTAGGATTTGCTTACCAGGTATTTAACGATAAGTATAACTCGTTAATCTATACAGTAGATTTCAATAAACAGCTTATAAATAAAGATACTGCTTCCAATACTTCGCAGCAATTTTACCAGGCTGTATTTACTTCATGGACTAATAGACCCTTCAGCGAAGAACTTCGTACTATTCAAACTTCGATGGGATTGGAATACTGGTATGGCGAGCCCGGCAATTTCTTGTTCGCACTTCGTACCGGGTTCTTTTATGAAGACCCGTCTTACGGCAACAGGAAATTCTTAACTTTTGGCGCCGGAGTTAGGTACGATATTTACGGCTTCGACTTCAGCTATTTAACTACCTCGATTTTCCCCGGCGGAGAACAGGACCCGCTTAATGATACCTTGAGGTTTACTGTTTCTATTGGCTGGGGCGGTCTTCCCGGCGATACAAGAGGACTGCCGAGGGGAATCTAAAGTTTTATGTCGAAAAAATTTCTCGTTTTAATCCTGATGAATTTGTGTTTGGGCAGTTTAACTGCCCAAACGTATATTGGTAAACTTTACTCGTCCGCTAATAATCATTTAAGGAAATTTTCAGGCACCGGCACCATAAAAATTCTTGCTGTTATGGCAGATTTTCCGGTGGATAAAGATGCTGCTACCGACGGCGACGGTAAGTTTGGAACTATATATTCCAAGGATTATGGAAACACTATATTAGATCCGCTTCCGCATGATAGAAATTATTTTGAGGCTCATCTTGAATTTGTAAAGAACTATTTTGAAAAAGTTTCCGGCGGTAAGCTGAAGATTCAATTTTATGTACTTCCCGGAGTTGTTACTGTTTCCAAACAGATGAGATATTATTCGCCTCCGTACAATTCTACAAATTATTCAAGCCTTGGAGATTTTGCTCAAGAAGTATGGCAACTTGCGGACTCTGCAAACCCTGGCTTCAACTTCAGCGATTATAATTTGTTTACAATCTTTCACGCCGGTGTCGGTAAAGAAGTTTCGTTGCCGGGCGCACTTAGTGATTCCAGGGATCTTCCTTCGATCTATTTCAGCCAGAGCGCTCTAAAAAATATTTTCGGCAGCTCATTCAACGGTTTTCCGGTTCAGAATAATTCCTTTGATGTTACAAACAGCATGATTATACCTGAGACTGAAAGCCGCGAACAAACCAACATAGACGGTTCGATCTCGCTCGCTCAAATTACAATAAACGGCTTGCTTGTTTCAAGCGTCGGAAACTTTTTAGGGCTTCCGGATCTTTATGATACCAAGACAGGCTTAAGCGCAATCGGTCGATTCGGCTTAATGGATCCGCAGGCGATTTTTGCCTACAACGGAGTATTTCCGCCGGAGCCTTCCGCATGGGAAAAGATATATTTAGGATGGGCAACCCCGGTTACATTAGCTCCCGGTAACTACAATATGGATCTGGTTACTTATCTTGCCGCTTCGCTTTCCGACACAACCATTTTGAAGGTACCGATTAATTCCTCCGAGTATTTTTTAGTTGAAAACCGTCAGCGGGATGCAGAACATAACGGCGCAATCATTACTTATGTTTTAGGCGGAGATACGTTAACCAAAACTTTTACGAAAGATGAAACCGGATTCTTGAGCTACGATACGGATTCTCTTCAGGGTGTTATTACTAATGTTGATGAATTTGATTGGGCGCTTCCCGGGCAGATTGACGACACTTCGGATTATTCCGGCGGCATCTTAATCTGGCATATTGACGACAATATTATCAATGCTAAAATAGCAGATGATCAAATAAATGCTGATAAAAACCACCGCGGTGTAAACCTGATGGAAGCAAGCGGCGTTCCAGAAATTGGCGAGCAGTTTACAGACATTTTTGGAAATACGACTATTGGCGAAGGAACTTACCAGGATTATTGGTATGCTTCTAACTCGGCAACCTTATATCATAATAGGTTTTCAGATGATACCAGACCAAGCAGTAAATCAAATACAGGCGCAAACAGCCTGATTACTTTTTCGGATTTCTCAAATATCGGCAACAAGATGAGCTTTAAGATTACTTACGGCGATTCACTTGTTAAGCCGGTCTTCTCCCAGAAAATTCCTTTTGCCGTTTCAAATAATAAACTGAATATTTTTCAAAGTGCAGACAGCAATAATTTTTGCATCCTGTCAAATTCAAATTTAGAAATTTTAAATGATTCCGGAAGCATTATTAAAACTATTCCTAACTTCTCAAGTTTCAAGACGGCTTCTATTGAATCTAACAATGTTGAATACATTGTTGGTGCGATTGATTCTACTTTGAATGTTTATATGAATAACGGCTCATCGAGCTATTTTGCTTCTGTAAATGTCGGAGGAACGATAACTACAGATCCTTTAATCATTACTGAAAATTCAACAGAAGAAATTATTATTGGCACTACTCGTGGTTATCTTTATCAAGGTTATCTTGAAAAATATTCATTTGGCAATTTATCAAATGTAACTCCTTCACTTATTACTGTAGATAGTGCGGGCTTAACTGGTGAAAACATTGTTAAAATTACCGGTACTGATAATTATTATTCATTTGCTACTACAGCTGTTGCGACTCATGTTGATAATACCGGCAGCTATGGAAAATTTCTCTTAACATTAGAAGATAATCAAAACAATCGATTTACCACCGGCACTGATGGTTTATTTCAATTATCAATTACTGA
>JAJYIL010000444.1 GCA_021790055.1 Bacteroidota bacterium | reverse complement strand
GATGGATAAACCGCAACATCAAGATGATAGTAAGTAACATTAAAGCATGTTCGGAGCGGGGAGAGATATCCGCGAAGTGAATCTGCTTTTGTAAATGTTCCCCAGTTATAATGAGACGGTTCTTGTGCGAGAGAAATGCTTATAGTAGAAATAATTATAAAGCATGCGAAACTGGAAATATATTTCATGAGTCAGTTCATAATTAGTTATAGAGTTATTTAAAGCCTTGAGTACTTTGCGAATTTCTTTGCGAACTCTGCGAGAAGGATTTCACGCAGAGGACGCAAAGTCTGAAACGTAAAGCACGCCAAGATGCTTATTTATTTTCCGATATTACTTTTATTAAAACAACTCCGTGATACGGAACTTCGGCAGAGAAACTATTATGAAAAGTTCCAAGATCTTTCTGCCGCCAGAGATCTCTTACTTTGAACTTGCCTGAGATACCAAGTTCAGAAGCAGTTAAAGTAATTTTTCCTTTTGAAGGAATTTTATTCCAATGGAAATAATCTGCAGGATCTTTTATGTTGTTCTCCAGACCGGTATTAAATAACCCCACGGCTTTCGAGCCATCGGACATATCTTTTGCCCAGATTTGCATTCCGTTCTCGTCATAGATTCTGCTTGCCTGTTTACCGAGAGGATCTTGATCAACTGCAATTACTTCATCATTACTGAGCAAGCTAAGAGTAAACTTATCGATGCGGCTTAAGTCGCATCCAATAAGAAGAGGTGCATCAAGTAAGCACCAAAGGCTAATATGAGTATATTGTTCATCCGGTGTTAATCTTGAAGGATGAAGACTTGGTCCCCAGCCGACTAATCCGACAACAAGCATATCAGGGTCATTCCAATGACCCGGCGCAGAATATTTTTCATGCCCAGCCTGACCGAATCCGATTTTAGACATGCTTGACCAGCTATCATTTATATCGCCGGTTGTGCGCCATAAATTACCGTCAACTTCAGCGCCCCATTTCCAAACATCTCCCATACCATACTGACAAAGGCTGTAGACAATATCGCGGTCGATTTTGTTCAAAGCTGTTTGCATAACTTTGTAAGGCTTCTCGTATGTTTCGAGCGTTGTGTCCTTAGCAATTTCGGCGTAAGAGCACCAGTCATATTTAAGATAATCGAATCCCCATTCTGCAAAGCGTTCGGCATCTTGCTGTTCATGTTTATAACATGCAGTATAACCGGCGCAAGTCAAAGGTCCCGGAGAAGAATAAATACCAGCTTTTAATCCTTTGCTGTGAATATATTCTGTTAATGCAGACATGTCCGGAAATTTTTTGTTTGAGTTTATCATTTCTTCTTTATTGCGCGGTTCACCGCTGATTAAAGAATCTTTGCTGTAAGGATTAATTGACCAGCTATCATCAATATTTATATAAGTCCAGCCGTGGTTAATCAATCCTGTTTTGATCATTGCATCCGCAGCGGCTTCAACTTTATTAGCATCGACTGAAGTTGCCCAGCAGTTCCAGCTATTCCATCCCATAGGAGGTGTTAAGCATATTGTATTGCCGACAGATATTTTAAAATTGCTTTCTGCCTTTCCAAGATTATTTTTTGCAATAAGCTTTACCTCATAATTTCCTTCCTTATCAATTTTGCCTGTAATTATTCCTGTCTTTGAATCAAGAGATAATCCTTCCGGTAAATTTTCAGCAGCAAACGTCATCGGTCTTAGACCGGTTGCTGCAATTTTATAAAGAAATGGATGACCCGGTCGAACTCCGAAAACTTTTGCACCGTTTATTCGAGGTATATCCGGAGCTTTTGGAGTTAAAATATAGGGTTTGGATTTTATTTGCGTAACCAGGCTTGATGGATTGACCTTAGCTGTCATTTCGATCTTTGCATTGCACCAATCGGCATGATCCCAATCGTTTCCATCGCCGGCGTCGGAAACAAGCAGACCTAATTTTTTTATCCCGCTTATATCAACGTCTGCATCTTTCGGCGCATCGCCTTTACGCAAAACGCCGCTTTGCCATAAAACTTTCTTATCGCCGATAACATAGAACTCAACAGAGCCGCGGCTGTTTGATTCATCATCCAAACCAACAACTGCAGAAAACTTCTTTCCCTTGCCGTTAAGATTTAAAAGGAAAGTGCTGATTGCATGAGTCCCGACTCCGCGTTCGAATTTTTGTCCGGCTATTGAAAGTGTATTTCCCTCAACCGACTTATCTGCGTGAGGATTAGACCAGCCGCATGTCATCGAAGATAGATTGAGCTTATCGAGCCAGATTGTCTGTGAATTAATAAATGGTAAATAAATAATGAGTAAAAGGAGAGTGGTAAAAACAGTTTTTTTCATATTCTTCTCCGGTATAATTTAATGAATAATTTTAGAAGTAACAAATAAAATGCTTGCTTCAAATAATTTCATTTTAAATTGTCTATTAACTTTTGAACGCGGGCAAAAGTTACATCAGGATCAATTGGTTTCAATATGTAATCGCTTACGCCAAGGTTAACAAATTTCTGTATAGTTCCCCAGTCCTTATGGGCAGTCAACATTATTACAGGGATATTTGAATAGGCAGGTTCAAGCTTAATTTTTTCTATGAATTGTAAACCATTCATGATGGGCATTGATATATCCAGGAAAATCATATCCGGTTTAGCTTTTTTTAAAGCCTCTAATCCATCGATGCCATTTTCGGCTTCCGAAATGTTAAACTGAAATTTCTTTTGAAGTATTCTTTTTAACAAAGTTCTAATTAATAAATCGTCTTCAATAATTAAAGCATTATACATTTAAAGCCGGCAAGAGTTTTACTGCTTAAATATTTATAGGAAATATATTTTAATTCAATCAAAAATCAAAAAGAAAAAAATCTTTATTTACCCAACTTTGGGCATAATGCGAACAAATCGGTTATACATTGAACAGATGTATTTAAATAGAATTTTAGTTAAATTAAATCCGAAGACAAAAAGACACTATATATTAGGGAGTTTTTAGGTGATATAATGGAACGCTTCTCATGATTTCAAACCGGAAAGAATTTAAACCGTTAAAACTAATAATACATAAAATAAAGCTAATTCTTATCATTAGCTTGTTGTTATCTTGTTATTCGTCGGCTCAGAATATCTGTAGGGTAAGCGGATGGGTTACGGATTCAGTCTCCCACATTCCGATTCCAAATGTTAATGTAAGTGTCGATGAACTAAACATGGGTACTATTACAGACAGCACCGGTTACTTTCATTTAAAATTATCTTCAGGTATTAAATACACTATCAAATTCAGTCATGTTGGATATGAAGATGCCATGCTTAAATTTCAACTTGAAATGGATCATGAAGCTGAATTCCACATTCATTTATCGAGTCGCCTTATTGAATTATCACCGGTTGTATCAATTAGTAATTATGAAAATATGCGGGCATTCCGTACGTTCAACGAGAATGAACTAAAGAAAGCCGGCAGAAACAACCTCGAAAGAGCCCTGGTATACTTATCTCCGAATATTATTTATCCGCATTGGGCAAGAAC
>JAJYIL010000443.1 GCA_021790055.1 Bacteroidota bacterium | reverse complement strand
AGAGGTTACCATCCAGCAAGCCGAAAAGAATTTGAAGGAACATGGTTTTAAAATTAAATAGATTGAAAAATTTCTCAGCGGCTCTCAGTGATACCTCTGTGGTTCTCTGTGTAACTATTCTCTTTAAGAAGTTACACAGAGTTGCACAAAGAAGGCACAGAGTTCCACAGAGGATAAAATGGAAATGAATAATTTACTCCGGAGCTTTTGATGTTAGAAAAAATAATAGAATATTCAGTTAAGAACAGATTTCTCGTAATCCTTGCAGTCGTCTTCTTGATGGGTTGGGGAATTTATTCGCTGTACAATATTCCCGTAGATGCAATACCGGACTTAAGCGACGTGCAGGTAATTATCTATACAAAGTATGAGGGACAATCCCCTCGAATAGTTGAAGATCAGGTAACTTACCCGCTTACAACGGCGCTTGTATCGGTGCCCGGTGCAAAGGTTGTTAGAGGATATTCCTTCTTTGGTTACTCGCTTGTGTATGTAATCTTTAAAGACGGCACAGACCTTTACTGGGCACGAAGCAGAGTTTTAGAATATTTAAACTATGCTGCAAAGAGATTGCCTACCGGGGTTGTTCCGACTTTGGGACCCGATGCAACCGGCGTAGGCTGGGTGTTTGAATATACATTATCTTCTAACAAACGCTCACTGGCAGATCTTCGTACAATACAGGACTGGTACTTAAAATATCAGCTTAGCACAGTTCCGGGTGTTGCCGAAGTTGCAAGCATAGGCGGATTTGTAAAACAGTATCAAGTTACTGTTGACCCGGCAAAATTATTGGCTTACAATATTCCCTTAAGCGATGTTGAGATGGCAATTAAAAAATCGAATAATGATGTAGGCGGCGAAACTATTGAAATGGGTGAATCGGAATTTATGATTCGAGGCTTGGGGTATATTAAATCAATTCAGGATGTTGAGAACATTCCTGTAATGGTTGATAAAAAAACTGACACGCCTGTTTATATAAAAGATATTGCCAACGTTGCTTTTGGTCCGGAGATGCGCCGTGGTATTGCAGAATTAGACGGCAAGGGTGAAACTGTCGGCGGCATTATTGTAATGAGATACGGTGAAAATGCGCTTTCGGTTATCCAGGGCGTTAAGAAGAAGCTTGCGGAATTAAAGCAAGGGCTTCCCCCGGATGTTAAGATTACTCCGGTCTATGACCGCTCCAGTCTAATTGAAAGAGCTATTGATACTCTTAAAGATAAATTAATTGAAGAAATATTAATCGTTGCTTTCGTTTGTATTATATTCTTGATGCACTTCCGCAGCGCCTTTGTGGCAATCTTTACTCTGCCCACAGCAATTTTAATGGCGTTTATTGTAATGCGAGCGCAAGGAATAAATGCAAACATCATGTCTCTCGGCGGAATTGCAATTGCAATCGGAGCTATGGTTGACGCCGCAATAATAATGATTGAAAACGCTCACAAGCATATTGAGCACGATATGCAAAAGCCGCCGGAACAAAGGCGCGAGCGCTGGCAGTTAATTATTGAAGCGGCAAAGGAAGTGGGTCCTTCTTTATTTTATTCTCTGCTGGTAATAACGGTTTCCTTCATCCCGATATTTACAATGGAAGCTCAGGAAGGGAAGTTATTCAAGCCGCTTGCTTTTACTAAAACATATTCAATGGCTGCTGCTGCAATCTTATCAATTACGCTTGTGCCGGTGCTGATGGGATACTGGATTCGCGGTAACATTAAACCGGAAGAAAAAAATCCTATCAATAAATTTCTAATTAAAATTTATCACCCTGTTGTGAACTATGTAATTAAGCATTGGAAGTATGTTATTGTTACTACGCTTGTTCTGATGGCGTTAACCTACATCCCGTTTTCACGGCTCGGCAGTGAGTTCATGCCGCCGCTTTATGAAGGCGATTTACTTTATATGCCGACTACACTTCCAGGAATATCAATTACAAAGGCAAGGGAGTTGTTACAGCAGGCTGATAAGATTATCGCATCTTTCCCGGAAGTGCGTCATGTGTTTGGCAAGATAGGCAGAGCGGAAACCGCAACCGATCCTGCCGGTCTTGATATGACGGAAACAACCATAATGCTTAAGCCTGAAAGTGAATGGCCCAAGGGAATGACCGTTAAAAAGCTTATAGACCAGATGAATGAGGCGATTCATTTCCCCGGTGTTACTAATGCATGGACAATGCCTATAAAAACCAGAACTGATATGCTTAGCACTGGAATTAAAACTCCGGTTGGAATAAAAATCTCCGGTCCCAATCTTGATACGCTTCAATCTATTGGCGAAAAGGTTGAAGCAGTGATGCGCACTGTGCCCGGTACACTTAGCGCTTATGCCGAAAGAACTGTCGGCGGTAATTATGTTGATATAAATATCAATCGTGAAGAAGCTGCAAGGTATGGTCTAACTATTCAAGACGTTGAAGATGTAATTCAATCTGCAATGGGCGGAATGAACGTAACAACCACTGTTGAAGGTCTGGAAAGATTCCCGGTTAATTTAAGATATGGACGCGAACAAAGAGATAATGTAGATGACTTGAAACGAGTTCTCGTTCCTACTCCCACTGGTGCGCAAGTACCGATGGGACAACTTGCCGACTTTACCGTGCACAAAGGTCCAATGGTTATTAAAACCGAAGGTACCAGACCTAATGCATGGGTTTATGTTGATCTGAAAACTTCGGACATTGGAACTTACGTAAAGAACGCGCAGAAAATTGTTGCACAGACTATTCATCTGCCCGTCGGCTACAGCCTCGTATGGAGCGGCGAGTTTGAATATATGCAGCACGCCAACCAGCGTTTAATGGTTGTTATCCCGATGACATTATTCATTATTTTCTTGATCATCTACTTGAATACAAAGTCATTAAAAAAAGTAGCGATCATCTTTTTGGCAGTTCCATTCTCACTCGTCGGTACATTCTGGCTGTTATTCATTTTAGGATACAACTTAAGCATTGCAGTTTGGGTTGGTATTATAGCGCTTGCCGGACTCGATGCCGAAACCGGCGTTGTTATGCTTCTCTACCTTGATGTTGCCTACAAAGAATGGCAGGACAAAGGAATGATGAGAGGCATAAAGGATTTAATTGATTCAATTCATCATGGCGCAGTAAAAAGAGTAAGACCTAAAATAATGACGGCTTCAGTAATTGTTGCGGGCTTAATTCCGATTATGTGGAGCAACAGCGCCGGTGCAGATGTAATGAAGAGAATTGCAGCACCAATGCTTGGCGGTGTAGTTACATCGGTACTGATGGAGCTTGCTGTCTACCCTGTTATCTATTACTTGTGGAAATCTTATGAGCTTAAAAAAGAAGCAAGGAAAAACGGATTACTTTTAGAAAATTAAGATTTCTCTGTGGCTCTCCGTGCAGCCTCAGTGGTTCTCTGTGTAACTATTCCCTTTAAGAAGTTACACAGAGTTGCTCAAAGAAGACACAGAGTACCACAGAGAAAAAAATTAGGATTTAAAATGAAATACATAGTTTTAATAATCGTTGCAGCG
>JAJYIL010000442.1 GCA_021790055.1 Bacteroidota bacterium | reverse complement strand
TACTCTTGAGCGCTTGTTAATTAAAGTTGAAAGTAAAAGTAAAATCAAAGAAAAAATTATAAGGTAAACTACCTGCTGCCAGAATGATCCTATTCCGACTCCCTTAAGCATGATATCGCGCAAAATAATCATAAAGAATTTTGCCGGGGTAATATTAGTAATATATTGAATTACTTTCGGCATGCTTTCAATCGGAAAAACAAAGCCTGACAAAAGCATTGACGGCAGCATTGAAACCAGCGTTGAGATCTGGAAAGCAACCTGCTGTGTGTCTGCTATGCTCGATACCAATATGCCAAGGTTAAGAGAAGCAAAGATGAACAGTAGTATAGTAAGAAATAAAAGGATGATGCTTCCCTTTATCGTAATCCCAAAAAGTATGTAGCCTGCCACCAATATGAAAGAAGCAATTATTAGAGAAATTATTACGTAAGGAATAGTTTTCCCGATAAGCATCTCAAGCGAGGTTAGCGGAGATACATTTAGCTGCTCAACAGTCCCTCGTTCTTTCTCTCTAACAATTGAAAGAGAAATTGAAACTACCGCGGTAATAATTAATATCATTACAATTAAACCGGGGATTAGAAAAACTGTGGAGACTAGTTCCGGGTTAAACCAGAACGACGGATGAACATCAATCGGCACGTAAGCTTGCCTTCCGTCCACTGCAAGTATTTTACTTTGAACTTGCTGCGAATAGGAAGCAACCGCAAGTGTTAAGTAGCTGTTAATCAACGAAGCTGTATTTGCATCAACACCGTCAATCAGAATTTGTACCTGAGCATTTTGGTTTGAATAAAGCTTCTTCGACATGTCCCGCGGGAACACAATAACACACTGAGCAGTTTTCGTATCAAGTATATCCCTTATTTTACTTTCGTCATTTATATAACCTACAAGGTCAAAGTAGTCTGAACTTGTTAATGTATTTATAAAATTTCTGCTGTCAAAAGATTTATCCTGGTCGTAGACAACCATTTTTATATGATGGACATCGAAGTTGATGGCATACCCGAAAAGAACAAGCAGGATTACCGGGAAAATAAAAAGAACATAAAGCATCCTCTTATCTCTTTTGAGCTGTCTGATTTCTTTTTTAGCAACTGCTTTAATTCTAGTCAGCATTTTTCTTTGTATCCTTTTCCAGCAAATAAATAAAAACATCCTCAAGTGTAGGAACAATTTTATCCATTCGTTTTATATTTATAGAATTATCACTCGTCAATACCTTGCTAATTAATTTTCTTCCCTCGGCTTCGTCTTTAACACTCGCATGAATGTAATTTCCGAAGATAGAAGTTTCGTCAACCCATTTTTCCCTGGATAGAATATCAAGCGCATCAACAACCCTGCTGCATTCAATTTCCAGGATTGTATTTGATAAATACTTCGTCTTCAATTCTTTAGAGCTTCCGCTTGCTATTATGTTTCCGGCATTTATCAAAGTAGTTGTGTTGCAGAACTCCGCCTGATCCAAATAATGTGTAGTAACAAAGACCGTAACCCCGCTTTGCGAAAGCTCGTTTATTAAATCCCAAAAGTTTCTTCTTGAAATCGGATCGACACCGCCGGTAGGCTCATCAAGGAATACAATTTTAGGCTCATGAATTACTGCAATAGCCAGAGCAAGCCGCTGCTTTATTCCGCCTGGCAATGAAGCTGTTAAAATCTTCTCCTTGCCTTCAAGGTAGGCAACTTTTAACACCCATCTTTTCCTCTCTGCAAGCTTGTTGTTATAAAGACCATAAACTCCTCCGTAGAAATTTATGTTCTCTTCTACTGTAAGATCGTTATATAAAGAAAACTTCTGGGACATATAACCAATCTGCGTTTTTACTTTGTCGGATTGATTCATTACACTGAATCCTCCGACAATAGCGTCCCCGGATGTAGGCTCAAGAATTCCGCACAGCATTCTTATAGCAGTCGATTTGCCCGCGCCGTTAGCGCCAAGGAAACCGAATATCTCGCCCTGCCTTACGTTAAAAGAAATTTCGTTTACAGCGATAAAGCTGCCGAACTTCTTTGTTAATTTATTTACTTCAATTGAATTCATAAATCCTAATAAATATTCTTTCCGATAGATTTATCCAAGCGCACCTTAGCAAGTTCGTAATCCACAAGAGAGTTTACATAGTTAGTTTTTGCAGAAAGCAACGCTGTCTCCGCATCAATTAAATCGGTACTTGAGGCAACCTGCGTGTTATACTTTTCTTTTATCATCCTATAATTCTCTTCGGCTTGCTTTACGCCAAGCTTAGCAACATTCACCTTATCGAAAGCCCGCTTAAATGTTAGATAATTTTGATAGACTTCAATATTCACCGCATCCTTCATTTCAGAAAGAGAAGTCTCAGTCTGGATTTTATTCTGTTCGGCAATTGTAGTTTGCGATGAGGTATAGCCCCAGTTCCACAAGGACCAGCTTAACTGAAAGCCGACATCCCAGGTATTCTTGAATTCATTTACTGCTGGAAGATAACGCTGGTTTGGCTTACTGTAGTAATAATCGCCTACAAGATAAACCGAAGGAAACCATGCGGCTTCGGAAGCAGTTACACTTTTGTCGCTTGCATCTACGCGGTATTGAAGTGATTTTAATTCGCCTCTCTTGCTAATAGCTTCATTCAACAAATCTTCCGGATTATAGCTAACCTGCTCTGTAGAAATCTCGCCTGGTTCAATCTCAGTCTTTGCATCAATTGGAAGCCCGATTGCCTGGTTGAAGACCATTCTAGCTATGTCAAGGTTATTATCCGCTTCTATCTTCTGAAGCTTCGTTGAGGAATATTGCACCTCGAGTTTAAGCAGATCATTTTGTGTTGCCAATCCGTTAGCTTCGAAGCTTTTAGTATCATCGAGATGCTGCTTGATTTGCAGAAGATTCTCATCGAGCACCTTATCATTTTGTTCTGCTTTATAATAGTTCCAGAATGCGCTTTGGATTTTCATCGCTTCATTATTTTTATCATTCTTAAATTCAGATTCAGCAGCATCATAATTATATTTTGCTGCGCTGCTTAAAGAAGTTAACCTGAAGCCCGTAAACAGCGGCTGCTGAAGCGATAGCTTCATTGTCCAGTCGTCGAGAATAACCGGAGAAATTGTAATTGGCTTCGGAATAATCGGCGGTATAAAAACTTGAAAAGGCGGTATGTTGCTTAAGCGCATATAACCGGCAGAAAAATTTAGCTGCGGCAGCAGATAAGAATTTGCCGCTGTTACCTGTGCAGAAGCGCTTACCAATTTCGAATGAGAAATCTTCAGCTCCTTGCTGTTCTTCATACCGATTTCAAGACTTTCTTTCAGGGTCAGCTTCTGAGCCTGGGCAAACAAACATACAGTGCTTATAAGAAACAATACTATCGTTTTTTTCATGCTAAATCCTTATATAGATTCATTTCAATTTTAAGGAGATTTAATTTATTAATTTGTTTGACTTTTCACTTCCCCAATTAAATGGATGAATACATTTTCAAGCGAAGTTGGAATTGTCCGGCTGTCTATCAACTGGATTCCGTTT
>JAJYIL010000441.1 GCA_021790055.1 Bacteroidota bacterium | reverse complement strand
CACATTCCCGTGACCACGGCAACCCGGTTCAGAATATGCTTTATATTCCTTTGTATGTACAGCCACTCTCTTTTAATCATACATTCTCCGGAAATCTTAATATAGACTATCGTTTTGGAATGGAAGATGGACCTTCCTTCCTTCATGAATTCGGAGTATCATTATTGCTTACTTTTGCAAGCGGACACCCTTATACTCTTGGTACGCTAAAGTCCCCTGGCACAAGCAATCCGAATGATGTTACTATAATCGATACAAGAAAAAGAACAGCAATTGAGCCTCTCAATTCTTCTGTTACGCCTTCAATGTTTTCAGTTGATTTAAATATTGATAAAAATATTCAGATTATGGATAGATTTTCTGCCGATATTTTTATCCAGGTAGTGAATCTATTTAATACACAAAACGTTCTTGATGTATTCTCTAATACAGGTTCGGCCTCTACAAATGGATATTTAACAAATCCAAACCTTACCGGTTACAAGGCTACACAACAGTTTGGACCTCAATATGCAGATATGTATCAAGCACAAAACATTGACTATGCGGGTTTGTATGGAGCTCCGCGTCAAATTAGGCTTGGAATTCGTTTGGAATACTAAACTGATTTGACAAGAAATTATAACAAACAAGGAGTTTAAAATGAATTGCAAAATTAGAAAATCAAAATATATATTGATGTTTGGATTTGTCATTCTATTCATTATGTCTTCCGTGGTTATGGCAAAAGGCAAAAAGGGTGATAAAAACAAAATGGCTAAAACGGCTGCCGGACAGGTTAAAACGGCTGCTATGAATATCAATAATATTAATGCCTTACAAAACAATGTAGGCTTTAGTGACTATAACCCCAATTCGAACCTGGAAGGAACTGAGTTTCCTAAAGGATCGCAGAAAAATGCTGTGTTTTTAGGCGGTTTTTTGTGGGGCGGTTTTATAAAGGGCGATCCTCAAGTTAGAATAGGTGGATCGGCTTATAGATCGGGTTTGGAGGCTGGTCCATTAAATGCGGACGGCACACCAACAGATCCGTCTGACGAACGATGGTCGATTTACCGTGTACGTCCTGATGTTTATCCGGGCGGCCCTTCCATTGATCTTAGTGGCGATGCTGCTTCGGGAAATTATTGGAATCCTGCTAATCAACTAACGGCTGATCAGGTAAAGCTGCAGTATGAACATGATTGGACGAACTGGCCTGCTCATGGAAATCCAAACGCTCCGGATTTAGGCGCACCTTTTAACGATATAAATAATGACGGTAAATATGAGCCCGATATTGATATACCCGGTGTTCCCGGTGCCGACCAGACAATATTTTATGTCGCAAATGATATGGACACCGCTCAAACTACTTTTTTGTATGGTACTCAGCCTCTTGATTTAGAGCTTCATGTAACTATGTGGGCTTACGCGCAGACAGGCGCTTTGGGCAACATGTATTTTAAGAAGTGGCAGCTTATAAATAAAGGGAAGAATACTGTTGATAGTATGATCGTTTCTTACTGGACAGATGTTGATCTTGGATTTGCGACTGATGACCTTGTTGGATGCGATACGACTTTAAGCTTGCAGTACTGTTATAATGGGCAACCGACAGATCAAGTATATGCGCCTCTGCCGCCGCCGGCAGTAGGTTTTGACTTTTTCCAGGGTCCGCTTTTAAAAGGAGTTGCCGGACAGGATCTAAATAAAAACGGTGTTGATGATGCTCAGGATTATGCAATATTCGACGGCAAGGTAAAAGGTCCAGGTTATATTAATTTACCGATGACTGCTGCGTACTACTTCATTAATACTTCAGACCCAAACTACGGAGATCCAAATCAAGGTGATCCTATGGGTGCAACAGCTTTCTATCATTTCTTTAATGGTCAGTATGGTCAATCAGGTTCACCGTTTGTTGATAATAATGGGAATGAAACAAAGTTTGCATTTCCAGGCGATCCTGTTAAGAGAACCGGCTGGTTAGACGGTGTTGCCTGGCCACCGGATGATAGAAGACAGGGAATGGCTTCAGGTCCGTTTATAATGGCACCAGGTGATACTCAGGAAGTTGTAGTTGCGGAAATTATTGCCGGAGCTGTACCGACAGTTAGTTATTTGCAAGCTATTGATTTACTCAAGGTTTATGATAAAACGGCACAAAACGCTTATGATCACTTTTTCAATTTACCTTCAGCACCTCCTGCGCCTACTGCTACTGCTACACCATTAAGCAATAAAATTATTCTTAATTGGGGTGCAGATCATAATAAAGTGAAAGCTACAGAATCTACGACCATTGCGGATTTAATTGATAGTGTTGATGCCTCCGGCGGCGGATCTTATCTATTTGAGGGATACAATGTCTATCAGTTGCCTTATTTAGGCGCTTCAAAAGATGAAGCAAAGCTTATCGCTACCTATGATATAATTAACGGTGTTTCCAGTATTCCATATACCGATCCTGTTACCAGAACAGTAGAACCAAGTATTTCAATTCAAAACGGAACTGATTCCGGTATTCAGAGATATTTTGTAGATTCAATAGATGCTTTCAGCGGAAATCAACCTCTGAATAATGGTACGACTTATTATTTTGCAGTTACCGCTTACAGCTATAATCCTAAAGGCGTTCCGCAGTCGCTGGAAAATCCAATCTCCATAATATCTGTTAATCCTCAAGCAACGCCTCCAGGAGTTACACAAGCAAATCAAGGCACTGCTGCAAGTTCTTTAGTTGAACATAGTGGACTTGCCGATGCAACAGCCAACGTTAATGTTATTGATCCTTTAGCAGTTACCGGACATAAATACCAGGTATTATTCCATACTGAAACATATTCACTTGACGGCAGCGGCAAATGGACAGATTTAACTGCGGCAAGTAAGAGGATGGCAAAGGTTAAAGATCTTACAGGCTCATCATTAACTTCGTCGGCAGCATGGAGTGAGATAAAAGGCTCGGTCGATATCCATTATCTAGTTGACGTTCAATCTCCAAATGCTGATTGGTGCGATGGAGTTGAAATAAAATTACCGGCAGGTGTTGTTATTGATACTGCTTATAATACGGCGAGTGCTTATGATGGGACGACAATTCCATATACTTATGACAAGGCTACAAATACTCTATTTTACAGTGTAGTAAACAAAGATTCTTTAGCCAGCGGTGATTCTACAAATAGAACCGGTGCCGGTTTATTTGCAGGTGGTGAGGATATATTAATAGTTGCTCATAACGTGACTCTACCCCTAATAACAAATTATACAATGTACGATGATAATTTTGGCGCTACTTATGTGGATTCATCTTCCGGATATCCATTTGGTCAGCTTGTCGATGTGTCCGGCACAGATACATTAAAAGCTATTTCAAACCAGATAATTATTCAAAAGCAGTTGGATGTAAAAGATGTAACTACTGGAGCTACTGTTTTGGAAAATCAAACGATTGTAGGAGGTAAAGATATTTATGCGCCGCAATATTATTTTTCACAAACAAGTTTATATGGTCCTGGAGGCTCGTCTGGCAGCAGTACTGCCGATGTAACTACCAATGC
>JAJYIL010000440.1 GCA_021790055.1 Bacteroidota bacterium | reverse complement strand
AAATGTTAGGATATTGATTATGGACGCAACTACAAGCTGCCAAACTTGAACACCAACAAGGGTAAGCCTCATTGGCATTACCATTATTGATGCGAAGGGGAAATATGATGCAATTACTGCAACCGGTCTATTAGGATTATCAATCATAGACATTGCTATGATGAACGGGATGAGGATAAGCATCATTACCGGCATAGCACCTGATGCAGCTTCCTGTGCATTATCGAATATAGCTCCCATCATTGAATACAAGCCGATGAATGTAAGCAGACCGATAAAGAAATTTATAAGAGTATAAATTATAACCGTACTGCTGATGCTGAAAAGAAATTCTTTGGGTAAGACAAAAATTGATGTTGACATCAGCAGGATTACAGGCGAAAGCCAGACAGCCATTTGTACTACACCCGTAATTGAAGCGCCTAAGATTTTACCTGTCATTAATTCAGTAGGGCTTACGGAAGAAAGAATGACTTCGACAATCTTGCTTCCTTTTTCTTCAATAACGGACTGCATTGTCATCTGCCCGATCATTATCATGCTTAAGTATAAAAGGAAGGTAAGCAGGTAAGCAATAATCATATTGCCGTAGCCTTCTTCTTTTACGCTGCCTTCCTTACTGACCTTGTACCCGGTAAAGTTAACGCTGCTTCTTAAAAAGCTCATGTCGTTTTTAGAGAGTGTCCGGTTAGCGAAATAAGAATCTATCAGAGCTTTGTTTATCGGTGAGTCGAAGTCTTTAAATAAAGCAAAGTTTTGGGAACTCTTAGAATAATAATCAATCTTTTTATCTTTCAAGGCTGTTGCAGGAATGTAAACAATGCCGCCAAGCTTTTCATCATTTATATTTTGTCTTTGGGAGTTAAGATATTGGGTAAGCTCATCCTGGTTCATAGTTTTGAATGTAAAAAGATATTTCCCATCCTTTGCAAGATTGGAAGACAAGAAATCGCTTTGAAGAGTATTAGTCAAAGCAAGGCTATCGGAGACTATGTCTACTTTTAAATTCTTTTGCTGGTTAGACATCAATAATGCTTGAACACCGATGGCAACAAAGATAATGGCGGGTACAAAAAGCGTCATTACAATGAAGGATCTTGAGAAAAGCTTTTCTCTTAACTCTCTCTTAATAACAGCAAGTATTCTTTTATTAAGCATAAAGCACCTCCTTCTTAACGCTGCTTGCATTAGTATCTTCATTACCTACAAGCTCAATAAATATTTCCTGAAGAGAGATGTCGTTTGCATCGAACTTCTTAACGATAATATTATTATCAACGAGCAGCTTTAACAACTGTTGTGTATGGCTTGCATCTTTTAATCTAATGCCGGTAGTATTACCGAAGTTCTCAATCTTTTCCACTATCTGATTTCCATTAAGGAAGCTAATGTCGCCTTCATAAGTCAAACTGATATTCTTTTGCGCATGTTTTTGCTTTATATCCGAAAGTTTACCCTCAAGAACAACCTTGCCGTGGTCAATCATTACGATATGGTCGCACATCTTCTCTGCGAAGTCCATTAAGTGAGTAGAGAAGATTATTATTTTCCCTTGCTGCTTTAATTCAAGAATAATATCTTTAAGAAGGTTAGTATTTACAGGATCGAGACCGGAGAACGGCTCGTCGAGAATAATAAATTCAGGATCATGCAGGATAGTAGTAATGAACTGCAGCTTCTGTTGGTTGCCTTTGGAAAGGTCTTCCATCTTAGATAAGCGCCTATCCAATAAATCGAAGCGCTTCAAATACCATTCAGCTTTCTTACTTACCTGTCTTCCGGTTACGCCTTTAAGCTCTGCGAAATAAAGAAGTGTTTCCATAACCTTCATCTTCTTATAGAGCCCCCGCTCTTCAGGAAGGTAGCCTACTTTGTTCTTGAACTCCTGACCTACTTTAACTCCACCAAGAACAACTTCGCCGCTATCGGGAAGGTAAATATTCATCATCATTCTAATGGTGGTAGTTTTACCTGCACCGTTCCTTCCAATAAGACCGAAGACAGAGCCTTCAGGTACTTTGAAAGAGACATTATCGACGGCTCTAATTCCGTTGAAGTTTTTAACTAAGTTTCTAACCTCTAAAAGATTCACCCAAGAGTCTCCTTTAATTGTTGAAAATGAAAGTTTACGACGACTAAAATAAGTCTTTATTTATTAATACTAAAATAATTTTTGATAAAAGGCGGAAGGGCGGTAAAAGGTATAGAGGTATAAGGTATAGGGGTATAAGGTATAAAGGTATAGAGGTATAAGGTATAGAGGGCAAAGCGCAAAGGGCAGAGAGTTGAGGGCAGAGCGCAAAGGGCAGAGGGCAGTGAGCAGAGGGAAAAGAGCAGAGAGCAAAGGGAAAATGGAAAAGTGCGGAGGGCAAAGCGGCAGGTGCCGACATGCCTAAGTAACCATTTGGGGTTTAGCTGCATATACAATTATGACTTTATTTTATTTGTCTAAGATGTATTTGAAGTGGAATCTTTTTATATTATATCGAATCTTATTTAATGCATTTTTAATTTTCATTAATGTGCTTATAAATTTTAAGGAGGTTCGTATGAAAAAGAATATTGGTACTGCAGATAGGACAATCCGAATACTACTCGGTATTGTTATAATTCTCCTCGGTATTATCTTTCAAAGCTGGTGGGGGTTGATTGGAATTATACCACTATTTACTGCGTTAAGCGGTACATGTCTTTTATACATGCCATTTAATATTTCCACGCTGAAGAAAAAAGCAGAATAATTTGGAGGTTGGCAGTTGTCTGTAGGTGGTTGGCTGCAGGCTGCTGTATCCCGCCAGAGAGGCATTCTATAATATAATGAAGTTTGGACTGAACCATTAGCCATTCGATCGGCTATAATTTGTTAAGATTGAGCTGGGTGCTGACTGTTGAAGTCCAGAAAAATTGCTTTGATAGAGGCGGATTAAATACTATTGCCGTATAAAGAATAAGGCTTTTATATTTTTTTATTAAAGCTAATGCTGCTTTATCGAGCGGAAGAGAGAAGGTGACTTCTGATAGGGAAGAAATGTTTTGACCGACCAGAGAAATATTGCTTAGTTTATATTTCTTATCGCTTTTAGTAATTGGTTCTTGAAATGACAGAAGAGTATGCAAGGAAAATGAACTAAACTTATTTTGAAGTGCAGCCTCTTCAATATTTTCAAATTGCAAGATCAGATTTTTATTTTTTAACGTTATACTTTTTGTTTTTAGATAAATGCCGCGAGGAGTGATGATGTTATTAAGAGAAGGGGAACAGTTACCTGTATAGTTTGAGTTAATTTTGATAGCCCTATGATAGGGTGAAGTTCCCTTAACGTCGGCATTAGACCATACTGCTCTAAGATCAGGGATGGAATTAACATATTTAGCTAAGTCTACAGTAACGGCAAACTTGCCTCTTACAGATTTAGCTTTTTTGCTTTTAGTCTTTTTATAAGTTAGGGGTCTTTCCGAAGCAAAAGTTTTACCGTTCATTTTGCGGAAAACTTTTTTACCGAGCTTTCCTTTCAGTTCTCCTAATATGCCGTTCTTTAATTCTGC
>JAJYIL010000439.1 GCA_021790055.1 Bacteroidota bacterium | reverse complement strand
AACCATATTTCATTGCTTAAAGGAAATAAACTTATGCTGATACAAATTCCGTTTTTGTTGATAATAGGATTCTTCACCATCTATCTTTTCACCCTTACAGTGCTTGCTTTTTTTTATAAAAGTAATTTGAAAGAACAAATCAAGAGACACATGAGGTTTGCCGTAATAGTTCCGGCACACAATGAAGAGACTGTAATATCAGAAACTATTCGTCACCTGTTGAATGTTGAATACAGCCGTAATTTGTTCGATGTATTTGTTATAGCAGATAACTGCACAGACAGAACCGCATTCGTTGCTGCAAGCATGGGCGCAAAGGTTCTTGAACGACTTAATCCCGACTTAAAAGGAAAAGGCTATGCGCTTAAATGGTGCATTGAAAAGCTTATTCAATATGACAAGTATGATGCTTTTATTATAATTGATGCGGATTCGATTGCTTCAAAAAATATTCTTGAAGTATTTAATTATTATCTTAACACCGGCGCCGAAGCCATACAATGTTCCGATCTGGTAAAGCCTCGGCTAAATTCCTGGAGCTCGGAGATTACCAGGATCGGACTTCTCCTATATAATTACGTAAAGCCTTTAGGTAAGAAAGTAATTAATTGCTCTGCCGGGCTGAGAGGAAACGGGATGTGCTTTTCTGCCGAATTGCTAAAGAGAAATCCCTGGCAGGCTTTCTCACAAACCGAAGATCTTGAATTTGGAATTACGTTACTCTTAAAAGGCAATGTCGTGGCTTTTGCCCCGGAGGCAAGGGTAAGCGCAATAATGCCTGCCGATGCGAAGAATGCAGAGACTCAACGAGCAAGATGGGAAGCCGGAAGGCTTCCCCTAATTAAGAAATACAGCGGTATCCTTTTGAAAGCTGCTATAAGAAATTTCTCCCTAAAATTATTTGATGCTTTTGTAGATTTAATAACTCCCGCCTTTGTTAATCTTTTTGTCTTTACCGTAATGGCTGCCTCAATAAATCTATTCCTATTTCTATTTGGAGCTTTGAAGACTGATTTGTCTACGATATTCTGGACTTTACTTCTTGTGTTGCAGATACTTTATGTTATAGGCGGGCTTTATGCCGCAAAGGCGGATAAATGCGCATACAAAGCCTTGATAAATGTGCCCAGGTTTGCAATTTGGAAAATAGCTTTATACTTAAAGCTTGCATTAAACGGGCACACACGGTTTTGGATACGAACAACGCGGGAGCCATCCTGATTTTTCCTTAATACAAAATTTTAATTTAAGAATATATGATACAAAGTAAACTGTAACGCAGTTCCGCCGCAAAATAATTTCCCTTTTTATCATATTGTCTGCCGTTTAACTTCCATCCTCAAATTTTACAAATTAAAGAATAACATCATGCTGGAACCAAAAGAGTTTTATAGAAAGATGGATTCCCTGCTTAACAAAATCGGGCAGGGAAAGTCAGATAAGAATTTTCTTTATAAGATTATTAGAGAAATTGAAAATACTTTCGGAAGCGACCTCAGGATAGGCTGCGGAAGGATTTATGATAAGAACGACGACGAGTTCATTTTAATTTTTTCATCTCAGAGCCAAAGTGAAGATAACCTGGTCTCGAAGCTTTTAATAAACTCGGAGTCGGTACAGTTAGTTCTAAAAAACAAATTGTACATTTTTGATGATTCGCGTTTAAGTATTGAAATGAGTCTGAATCAAAATAATAACTATTCAATACCGGTTGCATTTACCGTCGAAAGTCATGGAGGTCAATGGATATTTGTTTTTGAGCTTCAAAGCGGATGGATTAGGGAAGAGATAGAATTTTGCCTTAACGCCGTAAGAACACTTCTTAACTACAGGCTCTTCTCTGAGTCCGTAAAAAGCGAGTTGGAACAAGCTGTCCAAATTCAGAAAAGCTTGTTGCCTACTTCTTCACCTAATGTGGACGGATTCCAAATTTCAGGGTATTCCCAGCCTGCCGTACTCGTCGGCGGAGACTTCTACGACTATTTCCAATACGATGAGGAAGAATTCGGGTTCTACATCGGCGATGCGAGCGGACACGGAATACCTGCAGCATTAATGGCAAGAGATGCCGTTACAGGTTTGCGGATGGGAATTGAACAGCAGTTGAAAACCGTCCACATATTGAAGAGCCTTAACTCCGTAATTTGCAAGAGTGTTTATTCCACAAGATTTATTTCTCTTTTTATTGGCGAGATTGATACCAATGGAAATTTATTTTATATAAATGCAGGTCACCCTTCTCCTATTTTAATTTGTGGAGATGAAGTTCATCAGCTGAATTCCACGGGTATGGTTATCGGTGCTCTGCCGGATATAAAGTTTAAGCAGTCATTTGTAAATACCAACCCCGGAAGCACGATTATATTATTCAGCGACGGTATCCTTGAACGCCAAAACAAGTTTGGAAAGAACTTCGGCATTAAGCGCTTGGAAGAAATTGCCTTCCGTAATAAGGACAAAAGCTCTCATGAAATTATGGAAGAAATATTTTATGCAGCCGACGATTTCGGTCAGGGCAGTAACTGGGAAGACGATGCGACCGTTCTTGTAATTAAGAAGCTGAAATAACATCGATAATAAAATATTTTATCGATAGCTTTTGTCGTCGATGCGGCTTAGGTCTGTTCCGTCTTCCAGGACTCCGACAGTTACAATTGCAAATGTAAATACCTTTGTGCCCGGTTCGAGATGCCCGCCAAAGGCTTTGTCGGCATCCGTAAACGTGATATGAGCATGCACTCTTCCGTCAATTATATATCCGTTCATGCTAACAATATCCGAAGGCGATGAAGTGTCTTTAACAAAAATATTCTTAGTCGGGAAGCTGACGTTCGATACGGCATGGTAATGATAGCTTATCGCAGAGCCGGTACCGGCAAGCTATTGTTTTGCTATATTTTCCGTTGAGATCAAGCTTAATGATTTTAAAAAGTCCTCTTCATTAATAATGAAGGTTGATAAGTCTAAATCATCAAACTGATATTCCCGGTTTGACATTTTTGTATTCAATTTTCGACGTAAACAATTGTAGGCTGCTTCCCTGGCAACAAATGCAATCTCAGCACCTGTACATCCAAGTAATTTTGTACTGAAGTTAGCGACATCAAAGCTTTTATCGATCGGCATTTTATCAGTTTGAATTTTTAATATCTTAAGGCATCCTTCTTTATTTGGTTTGTTTATTTGAATATGATAATCAAATCTGCCCGGTCGTAATAAAGCTTCATCTATAAGTTCAACTCTATTTGTAGTTGCTATTACTCTTACATTTCCATAGTCTTCAGTTCCATCCAGTAATATTAAAAGTTGATTTACAAACTTTGCATCAAGCCGTAAAGATTCCTCGGAAGACCTTCTTTGAGCAACCGAATCCAATTCATCAAAGAAGACTATTGACGGCTGCAATTTCCTCGCTTCATCAAATACATCCCTTAAATTTTCTTCCGACTGACCGTGCCATTTACTTAGCAACTCCGGTCCTTTTATCGAAATGAAGTGTGCTTTTACTTGATTGGCAATTGCCTTGGCAATTAATGTTTTCCAGCAGCAGGAG
>JAJYIL010000438.1 GCA_021790055.1 Bacteroidota bacterium | reverse complement strand
GCCGTATACTCAAATATATGGTTACAATGATAAGTACAATCCGTTGGGGATTTCAAACCCGTCCTCTACACTTTCAAATTATTTATATTTCCCGATATTAGCAGATAGGAATGCCGCTCATCTGCCTGATTACAATAGGCTTGATATAAATATGTCAAAGGAATTCCATCTTGGATTCGTAAAAATGTATATAGGTTTGAATGTAATAAATATTTACGATCGTAAAAACTTCTTTTATTTTGACATGAAAACCGGGGAAAGAGTAAACATGCTTCCCTTCTTACCTTCAATTGAGGTCAAGGCAGAATTATGAAAAAAGCAATTTTGATTCTGTCATTATTCATTTTTATTTTTTTTGAGTCTTGCAGTGACAACTTCAATGTAAACGCGCCTTTTCAAAATGTTTATACTTTAAATTGCATTTTACGAAACGACTATCCTATTCAATATGCAATAATTTCAAAAAATATTTATACTGAAAACGGAGCCCCCCGGCTTCAAGCAGTAGTGCTCAAAATGTAAAAGGTGCAAATGTAAAAATTTATTCTAATGATTCGGTGTTCGTTATGAGAGATACAACTATCCAATTAGCAGATTCGGGAAATACAATACAGGTTTATTGCTATTATTTAAGAAATCTTATAATGAAACCGGGCGAAATTATCAGTATCGAAGCAGATATGCCGGATGGGCAAATATTAAAATCTACAAGACAGATACCTTTTTGCTATACAGATCCCTCAAACTTTATCCTTCCCCAAATGTATTATACTAACGATCAAAGGGGGACTTACGTAAAATTTCCAGCCTACGCCTGGATTTTTGGAAGGGACAATTATAACATAACAAATATGTTGACTTTTCCCCAACTTGAAATTGATTATAAAAAAAACGAAGGGGGAACGTATGTCAATAAAAAAACATTTGTGCCTCTCACCTATGATGTTCTTACTACAGATACTAATGGCATTACGCTGTTTTACAATCTAAAATTCTCCTTCAATTACAATGCTTCCACATCTTTTGATACTGTCAATAGAAAGATGCAGGAAATTTCGGGCAGCGACCCAAATAAGCACAATTATATAATCACCGGGGCTTTCCTTAATATCACCAGCATGGATCCAGAATTAACGAGATATTATTATGCTTACATAGTGTATTCTAATTCATTTACAGTCAAACTAAGACCTACGGATTACTCTAACATTCAAGGTGGAAAAGGTATCTTCGGAATATATTATTTATATAAAAACTCCCTTTTTATGGATAAAGATTATATTAATTCTTTTGGATATCAATATGATCCTTCAAGCAGTAATTATTAGTCCGGACAAAAATATGGATAGATATGATGAAAATTAAAATCGGTAAAACATTAATACAAATTTTTATTAATGGTACAATTAATTTTCTTTTAATAATTCTTTTATCAATTATTTTATGCGGACAAAGTTATGCCCAGTGGGCACATTGGGAAAATACAAATTTTCCGGATACTGCAAAAGTGAATACCATAGTTACTAAGGATTCATCAATTTTTGTTGGTACAAACGGCGACGGAATATTTGTATCGACAAATAACGGTGAAGACTGGAAGAGCATTAATGTTGGACTGCAGAGTATGTTCATTCATTCTATTTTAATTATTGGAAAAAGCCTGCGTGCCGGACAGGCAAGAATTTTTGCCGGAACCGAAACCGGCGTTTCAGTTTCAACCGATAACGGCGAAAGCTGGAGATCAATTAATTCCGGCTTATCCGGTTTGGGTGTCTGGTCCCTGGCGGATAGTGCAGACCCAGCCGGCGATACAACAATCTTTGCCGGAGCCTGGAGCGGGGTTTATTCTTCTACTGACTGGGGTGAAACCTGGGAAGTTACAGGCTTGTCAAGTACTACAGCGCCTGTCAAATCTATACTTATTTACGGTAATATTATTGAAGCGGCTACATTTAGCGAAGGAATATTTTTCTCGCACGACAATGGATTGACATGGAAACATCGTGATGTTGCGCCTAAGGGTACATTAGATTACTTCCCTATACCTGTATCTGCACCTATCTACTCAATAAGTCTTCTTTCTGGTCTTGGGCAAATAGTTAATATGATCGGAACTATCGGTGGTATTTATTGGGAGTATTTGGATGACACCAATTTCGTTGCTGATACTTCATTCGCCAAATTCGTTAAACAGGAACCACCCATACTCTGTTTTGCCAGTAGGAATGATACTCTTTTTACAGCCTTAGATGGCTACCTTTATGAACTTTTCTGGCGCTACTACATAACCCGCACTCCTACCTATCCCGGCTACCCTGACCTCATTGATACTACCATTGGATATACCGCTATCCATTTAAGAAATATCAGTTGGTTAGGAAGTCGGACCATATATTCTCTTGCACTTAATAATACCTATATTTTTGCGGTAACCGAAGAGGGTATCTGGCGTTTTAGGTTTCCGGGACTGGAGGCAATTACAGGAGTAGAAAGCTCTCAAAAAATCCCCGCCGGATTTGTGCTTGAACAGAATTACCCCAATCCGTTTAATCCGGCAACTACGATTAGGTACAATATACCTAAAGCAGCAGATGTAACATTAAAAGTTTACGATATTCTGGGTAATGTTGTGCAAACATTGGTAAATAAGGAACAGCAGCCCGGAAGCTATATTGTTCAGTTTGCTGCAGGCAGCAGGCGGTTGTCGAGCGGAGTTTATTTTTATAGGCTTCAGGCGGGAAGTTTTTTACGCACTAAGAAGATGATTCTTTTACAATAAGCGGCTATTATAATGAATAAACAATAAAATGGCAGAGTTAAAAAGGTTCACAACTACAGATTTCCGGATTAAATACCGCCGAGCGAAGTACTGCATATTCTCGAATTAAAAACGAATTTTACATTTAGTTATCTTAATGAAGAAGTGCCTTTGAATGATAAGGTAGCTCTGGATGTAAAAGATGAAACGCTTAATCAAGTTCTTGAAACTCTGTCAAAATAATTCGGACTAACTTTCAAGACAATATATAACATTATCATCAATTAGATTCTTGAAATTTCTAAATGGTTTTAAGCCGCTTAAGCTGGATTCTAATTTATCTTTCAAATCATTATCTCTAACTGTTTCAAGAAAATCTTCCATTATCTGAAATGATTCTCTTAAATCCATTCTATCGAATTGAAAATATTTATCGAAGTTCTCTTCTATCTCATTTATATCTTCTTCCCAAGCTTCTGTATCTGCATCATAATGCTGGTCTAAATCTATTATTGTTTTTATTTCATTGTTTTCTGAATGAATATAGACTTTCATTCCAATATCTAAATCTTCTGCAATTGATTTTATCTGTTCCTCTGTAAAAATTATTTTATTGCCATTCTTCATACGTCCTTTTTTCTAGCGGTATTTTATGCATTTCTTTAATTGACTTCTTTAACTCCTTTAACGCTGATTTAAATTTACTTTTTTCAGGAATATTTTCATAGAATATTTCTTCCATTGCATCTTCAATATCCGATTCATATTCATTTATCAATGATATAGTAGCATTGTTAGCAGAATTATAATTAACTGCAGATCG
>JAJYIL010000437.1 GCA_021790055.1 Bacteroidota bacterium | reverse complement strand
AGTGGAGTTATAATAAAACCGTCAACACCGCAGTCTCTAACCCAAAACTTCATCGCGTTGATCATGTAGTTCCATACTTTCTTATTTTTATAATTTAATGCAATTACATCTGTCCAATCTTTTACAGGCGCAATAAAATTTCCGGCAGAATCTTTCTTATAAAAATCCGGATGTGTTTTTGTAAGTACATTGTCCCATGATGTATGATCGGCTACCCAATCTAAAATAACATGCATCCCGAGTGAATGAATTTTTTTTACAAGCTCCTTGAAATCATCCATCGTACCAAACTCCGGATTTATCTCAAGATAATTTTGAACCGAATAATAGCTGCCGAGCTTGCCTTTCCGGTTAACTTTTCCAATCGGATTTACAGGCATGATCCAGAGAATTCCGGCTCCAAGCTGTTTCAGTTCAGGCAAATGCTTTTCAAAAGCCTTTAAGGTTCCTGCCTTGGTATATTGCCTAATGTTGACTTCATAAATGGTTTTATTATAACTCCACTTAGGGTGCACCACAGTCGACGGAACGGGCTGGGCAATTAAATTTTTTGTTGTAAGGAAGAAAAGAAGCAGTATGATAATTTTTATTATTGAAGGAAATTTCTTTCCCGGCATTTATTATCCTTTTGTCAATTCTGTTTATACAATCGTGGACCTTTTTGGCTACTGTCGTCTAAGCTCTTAGGCTTGATATCATTGTCGCTGCCTTGATAAGGACCACCTATCTGCTTGTTTTTAGATACCGTTTGCTCAAGCTTAATTTTTTCTCTTATCTTCTGGAATTTTTGAAGTGTTGCTTGCTGCCTTAGTATTTCGTCGCGAAGCCGCTTCTTCATAGAGACTAATTTTGAAACGTTACTTTTGCGCTCTTCTTCTTCAGCCCTAATTGTGCCTATGGATGCCTGTAAGTCAACAAGCTGGTTCATTGATTCGTTTATCTTTTCACGGCAGCCTTCCAGCTTTTCTTCGTATTCCTTCATGTCATCGTTAAGCTTAAGCTTGCGGGCTTCGGCTTTGAACAGGTTATCGTTCGACATTTTTAATATTTCCTGCAGGCTTTTTTCAAGCGTCATACGCTTCTTCATTAACAGCTCTGTTTCCAACCTCAAGTCGTTGTTGTAATCTTTCCTTTCGGATGCATCATCGTCTATCTTCTGCAAGTCGTTCTGTAAGAGATCTTTTTGCTCTTTTAAATATTTAATTTGATTTTCGAAGGCTTCTATCTCCGCCTGCCTTGCATTTAGTATACTTTCGCTTTCCTCAAGGGCGGATATTTTTTCGAACAAAGTCTGGTCGCGTTCTTCTACATCCTTTTCCTTCTTTAATATGATTTGTTCAAGCACGCTTCTCTTCTTATTGATGTCGTTCAATTCGCGGTTGAATTTCTGGAACATTTCAGTGAACCGGCTCTCGAGCTCGGCGTTGCTTTGCTCTATTTCCTTCTTCCTCTTTTCAAGAAGGGGAACAATCTCGCGTAGCTTTGAGTTTTGCTCAACAAGCTTTTCAACCGCAGATTTTTCCTCTGAAAGCTTTTTGTAAAGCTCCGCTTTCATGCTGTCGTACTTTTTTACCTCTTCTCTTAAATCAGATGATTTCTTTTCAAGGCTCAGCAAATCAAGGTTCAACTTTGAAAGCCTGTTCGATTTTATGCCGAGCGACTGATCGATCGCATAAAGCTCTTTCTGCTTAAAGCTCGCTTCTTCCGAAAGCTTACTAAAGCTCTCTTCCAGCTCTTCAAGCTTTAATCTTTTTTCTTCAAGCGTCTTATCGATCTCTTTTAGCTCATTTGTAAATTCAACCTTGGACTTTTCTTCCCGGGTAAGGTATTCGATGCTGCTCTTCAGCCTGTTTTCAATATCTCTAAGCGAAGATAGATTGGCTTCAACCGATGCATATTCTTTTTCCAGGGAATTAATTTTATCGGTATAGGCGATTATTTCTTTTTTCTTTGAGTCGATCTCACCGGATAATTTTTTATTTTCTTCTTCCAGGAAGGAAATTTCCTTTTTCTTCTCTTCAACACTTTTCTCGATGTTATCGTTAGTCTCATTTAAACGTGTTTTAGCTTCTTTCAGGTCTTCAATTTCCTGTTTTGTTAGGTCGAGTCTTTCAAGTAATCCCGAATGCTGATCTTCCAATTGAGAAAGGATTTCCTTTGTTTCTTCCAGGTTATTATTCTTTTCCCGGAGATTTATTATTTCGTACCCGGTGTCTTCCCCCGCAGAATCCTTTTCTTTGACGGCAGCTTCAAGATTCTGCAACTGGTTGGTGTAGGTGAGGATTTTATTTTGTAGCTCGTCCCTGGTTTCCTTCATTGCCTCTAACTGCTGTTTAATGAGCTCGGCTTCTGCATGCTTCTCTTTTTCCGTTTGCATAAGCAGTTCAATTTCTCTTAAGACGCTGTTCTTTTTTTCATTTAATTGAACTACCTCGGACCTTAGCCGTTTAAGAACGATGTCAAGGTTCCTAACATTCTCCTCCTTTTCATACATAATGTGGAACTTGTTCTTCAATTCTTCGTTTTCAAGCTTAAGCTGCTCAATTTCTTTAGATTTAAAAAATCCCATCTGCAAACTCTTATTATTAAAATTAAATCTACCTAATTAGCATAAAATTAACTGCTGCGGATCTTTTTAAGGAAATTTTGCTTTCTTACTGGCTGAACATAATTATTAGTTGGATAACTTTCAATTTGATTTATAAAATTTTTCCGGAATAGATACGTTATCCTAAAACTGCCGTACGCAAAAAACGGCGCAGCCAGTACATCGATTGAATAATGTACATGCTGTAGAAGAAGAGCTATCCCGACAGCAATTGTAAAAACTAAAAATAAGTTTCTAAGCTGTTTGCGTTTGGTTACCAGATAAAGCAGGAATATTGTAGCCGTATGACCGGAAAAGAAAAGGTCCTTCAATAGCAGCTTTCCCGTTCCGAAAAATTGTACAAACGGATCATTTAACGGAATCATTTTTTGTGGGGGATCCAAAGGTATTAAATACATTGCCGTAATTCTAACAGTAATCATAACCACATAGGACTGAATTGCAAGCATCAGTCCCTGCGGTTCCCTTGCTAAATTAATTAAGGCAAGAAAAAGAGAAAGGTAAATCAAGCAAAAGATCAGCCAATTTAAATCTACCGGCGCATAAAGACTTAGAACCGGATCATTCAGTACAATTCCGCGGCGGATTTCGACAAAATCTAAAAATCGGGTCAGCGAATACAAAATTGAAGCAAGCAAAATTAAAGTTACTATAAATTCGATATCGAACCATTTTTGTCCCAGCATTTTTTTCCAATTCAAAAGACCTCCCATTTTAGCCTGGTTATTTTCTTTCACAAAATTCAATTAGTACTCCTTTTGTTGATTTCGGATGAAGAAAGGCAATGCTCAGTTCCTCGGCTCCTTTTCTCGGCTTTACATCAATCAATTGAATACCGTTTACCTTCGCTTCGGCTAATGCGGATGCAACGTCATCAACAGCAAAGGCAATATGATGGATTCCCTCGCCCTTCTTCTCAATAAACTTTCCATGCTCGCGCGATCGCCACGCCGTTCGGCGCGCTCTGCCGCGCTGCGATCCTTGCGGCGCG
>JAJYIL010000436.1 GCA_021790055.1 Bacteroidota bacterium | reverse complement strand
ATCTCCTCATCTTCAATAGCAATAAAAGAATTACGAAAGCGTTTTAACGTGCCTGTAATCGGAATGATTGAGCCCGGCGCTAGGTATGCTTTGAGGGAAACCCGGAAAGGACGAATAGGAGTAATAGGTACACGCGCAACAATCGGCAACAAAGCATATTCAAATGAAATAAAAAAAATAAATCCGGATGTCGAGGTATTTGAGAAAGCTTGTCCTCTATTTGTGCCTCTTGCAGAAGAAGGGTGGATAAAGCACAAAGCAGTGTATGACATTGCTGAAGAATATTTGAAGGAATTGAGAGAAAAGGAAATCGACACACTGGTTTTAGGCTGCACACATTACCCGATTCTTTCGGAAGTAATCCAGGAAGTAATCGGAAGGGATGTAACCCTTGTTGATTCGGGAATCTCTTCAGCTGAATTGGTAAAGTTTGAGCTTGACCGTATAGGCTTGAATACAAATAAATTTTCGCCCGGCAACCAGGATTTTTTTGTAAGCGATATACCTTCGAAGTTCAAGGAAGTAGCGGAATTATTTTTAGGAAGAGGAGTGGCGGAAGTTCAAAAGGTAGAACTGGAATCGCTATTGTTGTAATAGGGTACAACCGGTCATGTTGCAGTTAAATTGCTTAATTGTCAAATTGTTATTTATTGCTTAGCAAATTACCAATGTAACAGTTTAGCAATTTCTTGTTATCTCTTTTTAACTTATTGAATCGTTTCCTTCAAACATCTTTTTTAGCTCTTCATAGTTGTTAGTCTTTCCAAGCGCAAGCATCAGCTTTATTCTTGCCTTCTGCCCGTTAAGATATTCTGCAAAGATAACTCCGATTTGATGAAGCCACTTGCCTGCGCCAGGGTAGCCGTAAATATCAAGAGTTTCCCCGGCGGGGCAGCGCGAAACCAGTACAACCGGGGTTCCTTTTTCGATTGCATATTTAATTCCTTCAAATGCAGGAGGAGGAACATTTCCAACACCGAGAGCTTCTACTACCAATCCCTTAACACCGCTGTCGGCAGAATACTTAAAAAACTTTTCATTCATACCGGCATAGACTGTAAGTAAATCCACATTAGATATAATACTTTCTGTTTCGATAGTTTCAAGCTTACGCGGCAGCCTGTTGAATATTACTTTTCCATTTTGAACGAAGCCGAGTGAGCCAAAATCAAGGCTGCGGAAGCTGTCTATCTGCTCGGTGAAAATTTTTGTTACTTCGCTTGCTGCGTTTATTTCGCCGTCAAGGCAAACCAGTACGCCTATATCCTTGCTGTTCGGATTAAGGCAGACGTGAATCGCATTCATCAAATTTGACGGTCCGTCCCAATCCGGTTCCGAGCTGTTCTTCATCGAACCGATGACCACAATCGGAATAGAAGTTTTAATTGTTAAATCTAAAAGATATGCTGTCTCCTCAAGTGTATCGGTACCGTGAGTAACGATTACACCGCTGTACTTATCAGTTAAAATTTGCTCTCTGATTTTTTTAGATAACTGCAGCATAAGTTCCGGCGTCATGTGAGGACCCGGATATTTACCGAAGTCATAGCAGGTGATTTTAGCAAGCTGATTTGCCTCCGGAATTTTTTCCATCAGTTCTTCGCCGGAATATCGCGGCACAGCGCCGCCGGTATTTTCATCAATCATCATCGAGAAGGTGCCGCCTGTAAAGACAACTAAGATATCCTTCATAATTACTTCCATTTTAATGTCGTAAATATAAAGGAAAGATTGATTACTCTATGCCAAAGCCCAATCTCTCCCGCCTAATTCATGATTTAAATCCGGTTTTTAAGTATTTTATTTCACTCGGTATTGTTCCAATTCTTATTTATCTTGAAGATAAAAGCTATTTAGTCTATTTTTAGACTAAGAATTTTTAGGATTTATTATATGTTGATGATAACTGATGTCGATTTGACGCCGAATCCACAGGCATTAAAATTTATTTTGAACGAACGATTACTAAAATTAGAAACGAGGCAATTCCATAACAAGCATGAAGCAGAGAATGATCCGTTTGCAAAAGGAGTTTTCGAGATTGAAGGAATCGTCTCGGTATTTTATATGGATAAGTTTATTACTGTTGAAAAATCTAAAGAAACCAACTGGGGACAAATTCAAAAACCGTTTATTAATTTCATTAAGAACTTTGATAAGAATTTAATTCCTGCGGAAAAAGATATTAAGCCTCTTGATGAAGATGCGAGCGAGCTTTTAAAACAGATAAATAAAATTTTGGATGAACGTGTTCGTCCTGCGTTAGCAGGAGACGGAGGCGGACTTCAAGTTCTCGGAGTCGAGGGATATAAGGTAAAGATACACTACCAGGGCGCATGCGGAAGTTGTCCGACAGCCATTTCCGGTACTTTGATGGCGATTGAAGGATTATTAAGAAGAGACTTGCATCCGGCGATTGAAGTGGAAGCCGCATAAGCCTTAAGGCGAAGGCTGAGTTTAAAGCTAATACTGAGACTAAGGCTAAGGATTTTGCTTTTGATACAGTAAAAGCTTTACTCATTGCATTTTTATAATAATTATTCGAGGAATGGAAAATGAATCAAATGGAAAGTCTTTATTTTGCAGCCTCGGAAATTTCCGGCTTACATTTTAAAATCTTCACCTCGCATAAAGGTATCAGGCAAATCTTTATAAATAGAAAAGAAGGAACTCTTGAAGAATCAAACCTCATAAATCTTCACCCTGATGACCCGTTCATGTTTAATGTATTTGAAGAGCTTTCAGAATATTTTAAAAGAAAGCGGAAAAAATTTTCTGTCCCCCTGGACTTGCATGGAACGAATTTCCAGGTGAAAGTTTGGCATGAGCTTCTAAAAGTTCCATTCGGTAAAATTATCACTTATTCGGGACTGGCAAAAAAATTAGGAAATGAAAAGCTTACCCGGGCTGTCGGTACTGCAAACGCTGCAAACCCGGTTCCGGTTATTGTGCCATGCCATAGAGTAATTAACACCGGCGGCACACTCGGCGGATATTCTGCAGGATTGAATATTAAAAGAAAATTACTGGAATTAGAAGGCGCAATGAGTCTTGAGTTATTTTAAAAGAAAAGCGGTGTTAAAACCGCTTTCAAAAAGTTTGTCTGCAACGAACGGAGTTTTAGCAGCTCCGCTGCAAAGATTTATTTAATGTCGCTTACCTTGTTTATATCATCGAGCTTTACAAATCTCTCGTTAAACTTGAAAGTACCCTTAGACGATTTTACACTTTTTATCAGCTTAACACTGACACCTTCCATTTTCTTCTTTGCCTTTGCCTTATCTGCAAATGTTTGTTGTTTAGCCATTTTTATACCTCAAAATTTAAGTGTGCAAATATAGGCAACATGCCCGAAAAATAAAAGGACCATCTATGAGGCTACACCCACAGCATGAATGCAAGTCTGCATAACTTCATACATGCATACAATCATGCGCCGGCATTAGTTGTATAAAATAATATTGCTTTTTAAAGTAGGTCTGCGAAAACTGTATTCACTGCTTTTTGTATGTCGTTCGGGGAAAGACAAATTTGCATTCCTCTAATTCCGGCACTGATGTATATCTTTTCAAAAAGAAGGGCAGTTTCCTCTATATAAA
>JAJYIL010000008.1 GCA_021790055.1 Bacteroidota bacterium | reverse complement strand
TTCGGAAGGAGAATATCATTTTCTTGATAACGAAGTTTCGAAGTTTTCTGAAAGACAGAGGGCGAATCTAAGGAAAGCAAACATCGGCTTTGTCTTCCAGAGCTTCAATTTAATTGATGAGTTGACTGTTTATGAAAATGTTGAGCTTCCTCTTTTATATCTCGGAGTTTCATCTTCTGAAAGAGAAAAGATGGTTACTGAAGTTTTGGAGAGGATGCAGATAATGCATCGAAAGGATCACTTCCCGCAGCAGCTTTCCGGCGGTCAGCAGCAGCGCGTTGCAGTATCCAGAGCCGTAGTTGCAAAGCCAAAGCTTATTCTTGCAGATGAGCCGACAGGTAATCTCGATTCGGCTAATGGTGAAGAAGTTATGAACATCTTAACTCAATTGAATGAGGAAGGAACTACAATTATAATGGTTACTCACTCGCCTCATGATTCGGAATTTGCACATCGAATTATACATTTGTTTGACGGGCACGTGGTAACTGAAAATTATAAAGAGAAATTTCACGTTTAAATAACTCTGTGCCTTCGTGTCTCTGTGGTAAAAGATTTTTCACCACAGAGGCACAGAGACACGAAGAAGGAGAATAAATGATAAAGCTTCACAACATAGAAAAGTATTACAACAACAAAATCATCAAGACTTTTGTATTGAGAAACATCAATATGGAAATTGCCGAAGGCGAATTTGTTTCCATCATGGGACCTTCGGGAGCGGGTAAGACTACTTTGTTAAATATCATAGGCATGCTCGACTCCGCTTCCGAAGGTGAATATTATTTTTATGACGAGCCTGTACATAAGATGAATGAGAAGAAATTATCGCAGCTTCACAAATCTTATATCGGCTTTGTATTCCAGCAGTACCACTTAATTGATGAACTGACTGTCTATGAAAACCTTGAGACTCCTCTGCTCTATCAAAAGGTAAAAACGAATGATAGAAAAGGAAGAGTCGCAGAAACACTTGATAAATTCAACATGGTAGCCAAGAAAGATTTGTTCCCGAACCAGCTTTCGGGCGGGCAGCAGCAGCTTGTTGCAATAGCAAGAGCAATTATAGCTCAACCCAAATTAATCCTTGCCGATGAGCCCACAGGCAATTTGCATTCCGATCAAGGCAAAGAAATTATGGAAATTCTTAAAGCGCTAAACAAGCAGGGAACGACAATAGTTCAAGTTACACACTCGGAAACAAATGCTGAATATGGAAACAGAATAATTCACTTAAAAGACGGCTGGATAGAAAAATAATTTATAAAAATGTTGACAGCCCTGTAAATCTTTAACAGTTTGCGGGAAAGCTAAGTAGGAGGAATTTAAAATGTTAAAAAACTATTTACTTGTTGCTTATAGAAATTTAGTTAGAAATAAAACCTTTACAATAATTAATATTGCGGGGCTTGCTGTCGGCGTAACCTGCTTTATCGCTCTGACGTTATTTATTCTCAATGAGCTTAGCTATGATAGGTTCTATAAGAATGCCGGGCAGATTTACAGGGTTTACGTCAAATCTAATATTAATAAAAACGAATCGTGTAATTCTAAAACTCCGGGACCGCTCGGAGAAACTATGCTGCAGAATATCCCCGAAGTGCAAACCTTTACAAGAATCGGATACTTCGGCAACTATAATTTTAGATACGGCGAAAAAACTTTTACAGAGAATTCTATTTATGCAGTGGACTCAACATTCTTTGATGTTTTTTCATTACAGTTTTTAGAAGGCAATCCAAAGACCGCACTTAACAGACCGAACACGCTTGTAATTACGGAAAGCTCCGCAAGAAAATATTTCGGCAGCGTAGATCCTGTTGGAAAGACTTTGGTTGTTAACCGTGCATACCCCGCCGATTACCTAACAAGAAATGGTATTTATACAGATAGCTGCAAACAATTTTTTATAACGGGCGTAATTAAGGACTTCCCAGCCAATTCACATTTTAGCTGCAACTTTCTTACTTCAATTTATACATATCAAATAAATACTGCATGGCTTGCCGGCGCATATTCTACTTATGTGGTTTTGAAAGACGGAGCTAATCCGGCAGCAGTTGAAAAAAAATTGGTAAACATAGTTTACGATTATGTCGGACCGCAGGCAGAAAAACTTTTCGGAGTGTCAATTAAACAAATTCTTCAGAATGGAAATCAGTACAGCTACCGTTTGCAGCCGTTAACGTCAATATATTTGCGGTCAATAAGAGATTACGGAATAGATCTAAACACGGAATGGGGCGATATTAAAAGCAGCGATATTTCATACATATATATTTTTTCCGCTGTAGCTGTTTTCATTCTATTATTGGCTGTAATAAATTTTATGAACCTTGCGACGGCAAGATCCGAAAAGCGTGCAAAAGAAGTCGGCGTAAGAAAAACTTTAGGCTCAAGCAAAATGCCTCTTGTACTGCAGTTTTTTACCGAAGCAATTTTGATGAGCTTTATTTCGGTTTCCGCCGGACTTGCTTTACTTGAAATAATTCTTCCCTACTTTAACGGAATTGTTGGAAAGAACTTGCATTTAAATTTCTTCGGCAGCTTTTATACTATACCGATGTTAATCTTATTTGTATTAATTGTAGGAATAGTAGCCGGCAGTTACCCTGCATTTTATCTATCTTCTTTTAAGCCGGCAGATATTTTAAAAACTTCGTCGGGCAAAAGCAGGAGGGGCAAACTAAGAAGTGTGCTTGTAATAACCCAGTTTGCTATTTCAATTATCTTATTAATTGGAACCGTAACGATAAAAGATCAGCTCGATTATATACAGAAGAAAAACCTGGGGTTTGATAAGGAGAACTTAGTTTATATAAATAATGCAAGTTTCCTCGGCAGCAAGATAGAGCCATTTAAACAAGAGCTGCTGCAAAACCACAATATAATTTCGGCAAGTAATTCTTCGAGGATGTTTGTGTCGGGAATTCCGGGCAGCGGATATTTATTTAACCAGAAAACCGGCTTCGATCCGCTATCGATTCAATACGTCAAAGCTGATTATGATTTCCTAAAGACATATAAAATTCAACTAATTAAGGGAAGATTCTTTTCTAAAGTTTTTCCTTCGGATAGCTCCGCTACAGTTATAAATGAGGCTGCTGCAAAACTCATTGGTGTAAGTAATCCAATAGGCAGTTATTTATTTCGTCCGGAGGGAGCGAGCGCGGAAAATACTTTTAAAATTATCGGAATCATTAAAGATTTTAATTATCAATCCCTGCACAAGAAGATAGGTGCACTGGCAATTCATCTGCAGCCCGAAAACCAGAGCAGTAATAATATAACAATACGAATTCGAACTACGGACTTAAAGAACACGTTGAATTACATCAACCGCACATGGCAGAATTTTTCTAACGGAGAAAGAATGAATCTCGGATTCTTAGATAAAAGATTGGAACAGTTGTACACTTCGGAACAGAAGACAAGCGAAGTTGCTTCGGTATTTTCCGTTCTCGCCATTTTTATTGCATGCCTTGGATTGTTTGGGCTTGCAGCATTTGTTGCCGAACAGAGAACAAAGGAAATCGGAATGCGCAAAGTACTCGGCGCGTCGGTCCCGGAATTGATAGTTCTTCTTTCTAAAGAATTTACCAAGTGGGTTATCATTGCAAACATAATTGCCTGGCCGGTTGCTTATTATATAATGAACAACTGGCTGCAAAATTTCGCCTACCGGATTGATTTAAGCTGGTGGGTATTTGTTTTATCTGGAACAATTGCCCTCCTAATTGCACTTGCAACGGTTAGCATGCATGCAATTAAAGCAGCAACGGCAAACCCGGTAAAATCTTTGAGGTATGAATGAGCATAGCGCAAAGCAATAATGCTTTCATAATTATAGCTAAATAAATAAGACGTTTCGTCGATCAAATGAGGGCTATTTTGATTGAAAGTAGGAGTAAGGTCGATGGAGACAGCTGTATGTTCGATGAAAATAAGGGCGTTCCCGTTGGAATATTCGGTATTTCCGGGGGAAGTAGGTGTATTTCTAATAGAAAGAGGCATGTAGCTGATGGGAATAGGCTTGTCTTTGAAAGAAAGAAAGGAATTACCAACGGAGAGAGGGGTATTACTAACAGTAAGAGGGGTATTTTCGATGGAGACAGAGGTATTTTGGTTGGAAATAGGGGTATTTCCAATGGGAATAGCACTATTTCTAACGAGAAAAGCGGAATTTGAATAAAAAATGAAGGTTTAATAGTTGGTAAGATTATGTTAAAAAATTATTTGAAGATTGCTATTAGGAACCTGCTGAGGAATAAAACTTTTTCAGCAATTAATATACTTGGGCTTGCGGTCGGTATTGCAAGCTGCGTTTTAATTCTACTTTACGTTCAGAATGAATTCAGTTTTGACAGCTTTAATAAAAACTATAAGCGCATTTTCAGAGTAGGACAAAATCAAGTTTGGTATGGCAATAAATCCGCCTCAACAATTACTTCGGCAAGGCTTGGTCCCGCATTGAAAGATAATTTTCCGGAAATCCAAAACTATGTTAGAGTTTATAACGTGTCGCGTTTCTTAATCAAATATAAAGACAAGACATATTTCGAAGATAATCTCAAGTTTGTTGATTCAAGCTTCTTTAATGTTTTTAGCTTTCATTTGCTGGAAGGTAATCCGTCGCTGGTGTTTTCGAAACCATACAGTATTGTTCTTACGAAATCCGAGGCACGCAAATACTTTGGTAATGAGGAGGCAGTTGGAAAAACCATCATACTTATTAGGAATAATAAAGCTATGAATTTTACAGTCACAGGTGTAGCTTCCAAACCTCCATCTAATTCCAGCCTTCGTTTTGGATTTCTTGCTTCGTTTAATACCTTATATGAAAGCACATGGAATTTCCAGGACATCAATGATTGGGGGCAAATGAGCTTTTTAACTTTTGTCTTGCTGACAAAAGATCAATCCTTTAATTCGCTTCAAGCAAGGCTGCCGGGCTTTGTGAATTCGCAAATGAAGCAGGACATGGAAAACTTTAAGGTGTCCCTCTTTCTACAACCTATAAGAGACATCCATCTTTTTTCACATTTCGAATTTGATCCGCTGCCAAATGCCGACGTAAAATCTCTATATATATTTTCCGTAATTGCAGTTTTTTTGTTGTTGATCGCTTGCATCAACTTCATGAATCTTTCTACGGCAAGATACACGAAGCGCGCAAAAGAGATCGGGGTCAGGAAGGTTATGGGAGCTGCGCGTCTACAGTTAATAAAACAGTTTCTCGGTGAATCTATAATTATAAGCTTTGCAGCTACGTGCCTGGCTATTATGCTTGTGGAAATAATTCTTCCGATTACAAAGAACTTCATAAATGTTGATCTAAAATTTAATTTGCTGAACAGCATTTCGATTCCGGCAGCACTTCTCGCTGTAGCAATTATTACGGGATTAACTGCCGGTTTATACCCGGCAGTTCTTCTTGCTTCTTTTAACCCTGCTTCCATCTTTAAGAGTAATTTCAAATCGTCGAACATCGGAACCGGGGCTCGAAAGGGACTGGTATTGTTTCAGTTTGTCATCACCATCGCGCTGATTGTTTGCGCTGTTATAATCCGCAAGCAACTGGATTATGTTCAGCATGCCAACCTTGGTTTCAATAAGAACAATGTGGTTGTAATTCCTTTGAATACTCAAGAAGCAGCCAATAATGCGGAAGTTTATCAAACTGAAATCAGACGCAATCCAGGCGTTATATTAACAACTGACGCTTCGGATTATCCGGGCAGCAGCAACTTCAGCAGATCGACCTTTGAAACAACCGGCGCAAATACAAGGACGATATGGATGAATTCATTGTATGTGGATTCTACTTATATCAAAACTCTCGGCATAAAGATAATAAAGGAGAAAGGATACACGGCATCAGCTTCCGGGAATGAAATCTTAATCAACGAAACTGCAGAGAAAGAGATTGGCTTTGCTGAGCCTATCGGGAAAGAGCTTACCGGAGGGAATGGAGACAAACTGACAATAGTTGGAGTATTCAAAGACTTTAATTTTCAATCGCTCAGGGAGAAGATTGCCCCGCAGGTGTTAAGGCTCGGGACGCCTTCTTACGGAAATATTCTTTGCAGAGTGAAGCCGGAGAACTATTCCTCAACGATAAGCTTCCTGAACAAAAAATGGAAAGAAATTAATCCGGAGACTCCATTCGAATATTCATTCCTGGATCAGGATTGGAATAAGCTTTATGTCCACGAAATGAAATTCGGTATCATCGCAAATATTTTTTCTTGTTTGGCAATAGCAATAGCCTGTCTCGGGTTGTTCGGTCTTGTAACGTTCAGTGTGGAAGAAAGAACAAAAGAGATTGGAATACGGAAAGTATTGGGTGCATCGGTCGGCGGAGTTGTTAAGCTGCTGTCAAAAGATTTCGTGAAGGTTGTCTTACTTGCAAACTTAATCGCCTGGCCCACTGCTTACTATTTCATGACGAAGTGGTTAAATAGCTTTGCTTACAAAACAGGGATCAGCATATGGATATTTTTAATGGCTGGTGCTATAGCTTTATTTGTCGCATTAGCTACCGTAAGCTTTCAGGCAATTAAAGCTGCAACTGCAAACCCTGTAAAATCTTTGAGGTATGAATAAACGCTGTGCGCAGAGCGCTTAGCGCAAAGCGAAGATGGAGAAAAATCATGTTAAAAAATTATTTAACCGTGATTCGTAGAAACCTGTTTAAACAGAAAACATCTTCTCTAATTAACATAGCAGGAATGGCTATTGCGATTGCAAGCTGCCTCTTTATTCTGCTTTACATTTTTGATGAGCTTCAATTCGACAGGTTTAATAAAAATGAGGATTACATCTATAGATTGGTAATCAAGGATAATAAAACCGGGGAAGAATTCTCTATAATACCGGCCGTCTTATTCCACGATTTAATGAATCAAATACCTGAGTTTCAAAGAGGCTTTGAAATTTCGAGGTGGCTTGATGCCGCACTTTCTTACAAGCAAAAAATTTTTTCCGAAAATGTTTTCTTTGCCGGCAAGGACATCTTTAAGGTGCTATCGTTCTCATTGAAAGAAGGGAATCCGAATACCGCACTAACTGAACCTCTCTCAGTTGTTATTACGCCGGCAATTTCCGAAAAATATTTTGGGAATGAAAATCCAATCGGTAAAGTGCTTAAGTTTAATAATCAATTTAATTTTAAGGTAACCGGTATTCTTAATGAAGTACCGCGGCATTCAAGCTTAAGACCAAGCATAATTGCCTCAATGAGCTCTATGAAAACAATAGACCCGCGCCGTTTAACCGATATTAGAGAAAGCAGTGCATATTTTTATTTTCTTGTTAACAAAAATGCTTCTTTAAGCATAGTCAATAAAAAGTTAAATAAAATACTCGAGCAAAAATATTCTAATGTGGGAGAATCTCCCCGGAAGTTTGTTTTGGAACCGCTAAGCAAAGTATATTTATATGCGCCGGGCTCTAATTGGGAAATTGTTTCTCACGGCAGCATAAAATATGTAAGGAGCTTTGCTGTAATCACCTTGCTTATACTGTTGATGGCTTCATTTAATTATACAAGTTTATTAACAGTCAACATAAAAGTGAGGGGAAAAGAATTTGCCGTTAGAAGACTGCTTGGCGCAGACAGGAGGGGTATATTTGGTCAGTTTCTTTTGGAAACCGCAGCATATCTGTTTATATCACTGATAGTCGCTTTAGTAATAGTTGATGTATTTATGAATCAGTTTAATCAATTGACAGGCAAGCATCTTGAGCTGGCTTCACTTCTTCAATGGCAAATTGTAATATCAATAATTGCATTGATTTTGTTTACTGTCGCTATTTCAATTATTTACCCTTTGATTATAATATTCACATCGGACTTACTTGCAAGGCTTAAGGGCGGCTTGTATATCTCAAGGTTTAAGCCTGCTAAATTACAATTCGGCTTCAGGCAAATTGTAACGGGATTGCAATTTGTAATTACCATATTTTTAATTGCTGCCGTTATTATTATCTACAAGCAGTTGAATTATATGCTTAATCAGGATTTAGGCTTTAACAAAGAGCATCTGCTTTCAATTCAAAATCCGTATGATAAGGATATGTACAGCCGCTACGAAGAACTTAAGAACGAAGTTGGCATAAATCCTCATATAATTTCGGTCACCGCGGGTGAGAATGTCCCATCTAATAATATTAACAATTATACTCAAGTTTGGATTAAAGGGAAAAAGATAGAAAGGGGAATCCAGTCAGCTCAAATCGCAATTGACTATGGCTATCTGAAAACTCTGCAGGTAAAGTTTATAGTGGGCAGAGATTTTTCGAGGAATTTCAAAACAGATGCAGGCAAAAGCGTAATATTAAACCAGGCTGCATGCGAAGCGCTTGGTTTAAGAAATCCTATTGGCGCTGAACTCAACGGTATTAATAATGCATCCGATCCGCAAACGGTAATAGGAGTAGTTAAAAATATTCATTATGAATCCTTTAAAGAAAAGATTCCGCCGATAATTTATTATCTAAGGGATTGGAGTGCAGGGAATATCCTTCTCCGGCTCAAGGGAAATGATATAACTTCAACAATGAAGTTTATTGAAAAAAAATGGAAAGGGATAAATAAAGATCAGCCGTTTATTTATTCTTTCCTTGATCAATCATATGATAAGCTTTATAAGTCCGAGCAGCAGACCGGTACGGTTGTGCTTCTATTCTGCTTCTTTGCTTTAATAATATCATGCATAGGCTTGTTTGGTCTTATTTCGCTTTTAGCTCAGACGCGCAGGAAAGAAATCGGAATTAGAAAAGTTCTCGGAGCTTCAGTCTTTAATTCATTTTTAGCCATGACAAAGGAATTCTTGATTATAATTTTAGCTGCAAACTTAATAGCATTACCGGCAGCTTATTACTTAATGCATAATTGGCTGCAGGATTTTTCTTACAGAATAAATATTAACTGGTGGATTTTTATTGCCTCCGGAAGTATTGCATTGTTGATCGCTTTGGCTATAATAAGCTTCCAGGTAATAAGGGTAGCAACTGCAAACCCGGTAAAATCTTTGAGGTATGAATAAACGCTGTGCGCAGAGCGAACAAGGAGAAACATATGTTAAATAATTATTTGAAGAATGAACTTATCTCGATGCGAGGTAGCCTCCGATGATAGCAGAAATCGGCTTAAGTTTTTTTGCTAACGGATCGGGCTCAACAGCAAAGGCTTCCAAAGACATTGCCCCGAGCAAGTATAATGAATCATTTGGATCAAACATTATTTGGTTTGTTAATGTTTCATTTGACACTGGAATATTAATTAGCGCCTCACCAAGAAGTCGACGGTCCCGTCTGCCATCAGCTAAAATAACTTCCCTGCTGCTGGAAGGGTTCACTCCGATTTCTTTCATTATTTTTTCCGGAACGAAGGTATACATAGCACCGGTATCAACCCAAAAATCTTCTTCAAAGAATTTTTCCGGGTTAGACGGATTAGAAACTTTTATAAGAACTTTGAACATTCCCATTGCTTTATTTCTTTCATTTATATTTAATGGAAATAATCTAATAAAGATGTTGAGTAAAGTCAATAATATTGATAAGCGCATCCCGTTTCGTCTTTAAAGTACGGGAAAGGCAGAGAACAGAGTAAAGTTTGGTTCTATTCGTTACGACCTTTGTTCTTTGCCTACAAAATATTTGGAGTAAAATTATGTTAAAAAATTATTTCAAAATTGCAGTTAGAAATATTCTGAGGAATAAACTCTACTCATCTATAAACATTATCGGTTTTGCGGTAGGTATTGCAAGCTGTCTTGCAATTCTTACTTTTGTCCGGGATGAATTCAGCTACGATAAGTTTAATAAAAACGCTGACCGGATTTACCGCGCAGCTTTTTTTGTCAGAGTCAACGGTCATGGCTTTAGCGGACCGGCAAGCCCGGCACCACTCGGACCTCAAATTGCGCACGACGTACCCGATGTAGTATCCTACGCACGCTTGTATCTTCAGGGTTCTCACACAGTAGCCTATGGGAATGCTGCTTTCAATGAAGAGAAATTTTTCTGGGCTGATTCCACCGTATTTAATGTCTTCACTTTCCAGTCTGTTGAAGGAGACCTGAAAACAGCTCTAACGCAGCCGAACACTGTAGTGATAACCAGTTCTACTGCCCGCAAATATTTCGGCAGCGAAAACCCGCTTGGTAAAATCATCAGCGTCGATAAAAAGAATGACTACGTAGTTACCGGCGTGTTCAAAGACCTTCCCCAAAATTCGCATTTCCATCCTGATTTCATCGCCTCTCTAACAACACTGCAAGACAGTCGCAGCACGGTTTGGCTGACAAACAATTTTTACACCTACTTTCTTCTTCGAAGAGGAACTAACCCCGCTACGTTCCAGAGTAAGCTTGATGAAGAAGTTAGAGATCATGCAGCTTCACAATTGAAGGACTTCACTGGAACTTCTTACAAAGATTTTCTGGCAGCCGGAAATATTTACGGATACAAGCTTCAGCCTTTGACTTCAATTCACCTCACTTCACCTTTTGGTGAAATAGAGCCTGGCGGCTACGCTCCGTTAGTTTATATTTTCATAGCAATCGCGATTGCAATATTGATGATTGCCTGCATAAACTTTATCAACCTGGCAACTGCGCGGTCATCTAAGCGTACAAAGGAAGTCGGAGTTAGAAAGTCATTAGGAGCGTCGCGGCATCGTCTGATCGGGCAATTCCTTGCTGAATCTATAATAATGACTACCATCTCTATAGTATTTGCGGTAGTAATTATCGAACTCTTCCTTCCTCTTTTCAGTGAAATTGTCGGAAGGGAAATGAGATACGATATTTTCGGCGATCCGGTTTTGATCCCGGTTCTTATTTGCTTTGTCGTCATAGTGGGAATTGCTGCAGGGATTTATCCTGCATTCTATTTGTCATCTTCCCCTTCGGTTACTGCGCTTAAGTTGAACGCGACCGAAAGCAGTAGAAAATCGAGACTCCGGACTGTACTGGTTGTATCCCAGTTTGCTGTATCTATTATTCTGTTTATTTCAACGTTCGTCATTTATTCTCAAATGAAATATGTCCGTACGACAGATCTCGGATTTAATAAATCGGATTTACTCGTAGTGAACGGAGCCGATCGCTTAGCAGATCAAATTCAGCCATTCATGCACGAGCTTAATGGGAATAAAAATATCATAAGCCTCACTAATTCATCGGCAATTCCAGGCAGCTTAGGCGGCAACCACGCCTACAAACTCGAAGGTTCGGGCAAAGATCAGCCCGAGAATACGAGCCTCTTGATTTCCGATTATGATTTTGCTAAAACATATAACCTGAAAATTGCGAACGGAAGATTTTTCTCGGAGAAGCATCCTTCGGATACCGGTGCAGTTGTCGTCAACGAAGCGTTAGCAAAAGTCTACGGCATAAAGAACATTGTCGGTAGACGCATTCTCGTTCCCGGACCAAAGCCGAATCAATGGGTGCCGTTTCAAATAATCGGAGTGGTGAAGGATTTTAAATATGCATGGTTTCATGAACCTGTGAGACCGCTGGTAATCATTCTTCCTCGTTTTAAAGATTATGTTGGAAGTTTCATTACTGCTAAATTGGCACCCGGCAACCAGACAAGCAGAATTGCTGCGATACAAAGTGCCTGGAAAAAATACGCCGGCAATGAACCACTTAACTATTCATTCCTTGATGATAGCATGAAGAAGCTTTACTTTCTGGATTACAAAGTTGAACAAGTTGTCGGAGTGTTTTCAGTCCTTGCAATTTTAATTGCCTGCCTCGGCTTATTTGGATTGGCTGCATTAATAACCGAGCAGCGAACGAAGGAGATCGGTATTAGAAAAGCTCTCGGCGCCTCGGTACCGGAAGTAACAAAATTATTATCGATTGAATTTGTGAAGTGGGTTTTGATAGCAAATATATTTGCATGGCCTTTTGCTTACTTACTCATGGAAAAATATCTAAGCCTTTTTGCATATAAGACGAACTTAAGTTTATGGCTGTTCGCTGCTGCCGGTATTCTTGCATTAATAATTGCACTTGTTACAGTGAGTGCTCAGGCAATAAAGGCGGCAACAGCAAACCCGGTGAAATCTTTGAGGTATGAATGAACTTAGCCATCAGCATTCGGCTGAATACTGATGGCTGAAAGCTGATTACTAAAGCTAAAAGAAAAATTATATTAAGAATTATTTGAAGATGGGTTATGCAAGATTGATGGTCAATTTATTGTTCGAAACACTTTGAACCGGCAAGTTATTTCTTGATGTGTCAACTTAATGATTCTAAATGTTGATGCAAATGAATATTAAACTAATAAAGATTAAGCCACTCTCTATTAAATATTTTCAGATAATTTAAGGAGTATGCAATTAAGGTATCCCGTCATCAACGTTCAAACCCGGACACTTACGTTCAATTCCGTACGAAAAAATAATGAGTTAATTCTTATTACTGTGATTTTTTAACTTAGGAACAATGGCACTATTGTTGGGCTAAAAAATCGAATTAAATTTACAGTCAGCCAAGAATAGCCGGAAGTATATTAAAATCCTTCCGGTTATTCAAATAAAATGTAGGGGCATATTATTCTGAATTAAATATATAATAAATCGGAGGAACTGATGTTAAAAAAAATCTTCTTTTTTCAAATTGTGTTTTTAGTTTCCGTATTTGCTCAAAGCAAAACGGAAAAGATAGATCAAGTTGTAAAATTCTATAATAACAACCAATCGTTTAGCGGCGCTGTGCTTGTATCGGAACACAGCAAGGTAATTTATTCAAGGGGAATCGGTCTAGCAAATAGGGAATGGGATATACCGAACACAACAGATACAAAGTTCAGGCTGGGGTCACTTACCAAGCAGTTTACAGCCGCAGTAATACTGCAGCTTGTGGAGCAAGGCAAGCTTAAGCTTGATACAAAATTATCCGATATACTTACCGATTACCCCAAGGATACAGGCAATAAGATTACTATTCATAATTTATTAACTCACTCATCCGGCGTACGCGATTATTTAAGCATACCGGAATACTTTAAAGAATATGTTCGGAAGGATACAAAGCTTCAGGAACTTATAGACTTATTCAAAAATGAAAAATTGGACTTTGAGCCTGGAACAAGCTGGTCATATAGCAACTCGGGGTATGTTTTATTGGGTGCAATTATAGAAAAGATAACCGGCAAGCCTTACGAAGAAGTAGTGAAGGAAAATATTTTTACACCTCTCGGCATGAACAATTCCGGCTATGATCATTTCAGGGATATAATTAAAAAGCGCGCAACAGGATATGATAGAACACCTGACGGCTATAGGAATTGCGACTTCGTAGATATGTCCACGCCGTATGCTGCAGGCGCTTTGTATTCAACAGTTGAAGACCTATTTAAATGGGATCAAGCTTTGTATACAGATAAAATTCTTTCGGAAAAAAGCAGGCAGAAAATATTCACGGGATATTTCGATGCCTCTCCGGGAGTTAAATACGGTTATGGCTGGGTTATTACATATTTTAAAACCGGCGACAATGACAGTACACTAATCGCCGACCATGGCGGAGGTATTTATGGCTTTAATACAAGAATACGTCGTGAAATTGAAGAAAATAATTGTGTCATTCTCCTTAACAATACTCCCGGCGCAAACTTGAATGAAATGAGCGAAACAATTTCAAAGATACTTCACGGTCTGCCTTACGAAATGCCGAAAAAATCTGCGTCGGATAAATTGTATGCTGATTATCGAAAATCGGGAATTGATAAGGCTGTTGAGAATTACATAGAACTCGAGAAAAGCGGCAGCAAGGATTATTACTTCAATGAAGATGAGCTTAACAGGCTCGGCTATAATTTTTTGTCGGGTAAAAAGCTGCATGAAGCCGTTGTAGTATTCAAACTGAATGCAGACTTACATCCGTCATCGGCAATGGCATTTGACAATTATGCCGAAGGACTGCTTGCATACGGAGATACTGCGGCTTCAATTGCAAACTATAAAAAATCTCTTGAGTTTAATAAGAAGAATTTAAACGCCGTAAATGTGTTGAAGAGATTGAATGTAGACGTTTCTGGATTTAGCTCAATTGATATTGAACTAATGAAAACTTATGTTGGTAAATATCAGATTAAACCTGAATTAATAATTGATGTTACTTTTGAAGACGGTAAGCTGTATGCGCAGGTAACAGGGCAGCCGCGCTATGAGATTATCCCGGAAACACCCACAAGATTTTTTTCAAAGATGCTTGCTGCAAAGATTGAATTTTTGAAAGATGGCGATAAGATAACACATGCAATAGTATATGTGAATGGGCGGCAGTTGAATTGTTTGAAAATAGATTGAATTAGCTTTAGGCAATCAGCGTTCAGCCAAAAGCTTTCTGCTTTGGCTGAATGCCGAAGGCAAACTAAGGAGAAAATTTATTCTAAAAAATATTCAGAAACTGCCTTTATCTACTTGAGATAAACTGCCAATGATTATTGTAAATGGTTTGAGTATTTGGAGTGTTGTGTCAGCTTCAACAACATAATTTTTTAATGTTTTAGAACCGGGCATTTAGGAACCACTTCTCCAGCTTTCTAATATTCTATTAACTTTGTCTTTAATTAAAGCCCTTGCATCGAATCTCTCGTAACCCTTCGATAACAATTCATCATACTCCGTCATAGTGTGCCGAATATGTGCAATGACAGCTAAATCGATAGATTTTTCATCGTAGGCTTTTGCAGCGGCACTTCTTCCGACTCTTCCGCTGTATTTTTGACATGCATGTTCCGCAATTATATTCTCACGCCCTAATGGAATTTGACTATAAAATTTACTAATGTGATTAGCGAAATTCTTAACAAATTCATGATCAATCTGTTCACGTTTTTCTGCTTGCCGTAATCTTCGCTGTTCACGAGCTTCAGCATCATTAAGACATTCCTGTTCTGCCTTTTCTAATGCCTCCTGTTCAACTAATAATCCCTGACGCTCATAGCGTTTTCTTGCACGGCTCCATTTTAAAACCACAGCATACAAACGGGAATATCTTTTTGTCCGTACGGTTAATGCCGTATTACCTGCGGGCAGAAATTCAAGATGATCAAGATCAGCACATGAGAGGCATAAGGCTCCTTTTTCCCGGTTAAGAAAAATCCATGCATGATGACCAAGGTTCTCGTTACACTCGCTGCAAACGGATTCACTGTTGGATATAAAAACTTTTAGCTCGTCTGATTTCATAAATATCACTTTGGATTATATGAATCTATTTTGCTACTCATTTTGGAATTGACGTTTCCAAAATAAACACAGATTTTATTTTTTCCAATGAATATGATTATAGTGCGAATTCGGACGATACCGTCTGATACCGGACGATTCATAGATATAATACGTGCGATCTATTTATTTTTTTACGAAATTTTATGGCACCATTGTTGAATTTAATAATTTGAATTAATTTTACCGTTAGCTAAGTATAACCGGTGGTTCTTTTATGGCTTCCGGTTATACAATTAAAATTCGGGGTCTCGTTATGTTAAAAAATTATTTTAAAATTGCGCTACGGAATCTTCTTCGTCATAAGATGAATTCCATCATAAATATAAGCGGTTTAACAATCGGTATAACCTGCTGCCTGCTGATTCTATTTTATGTCTTCAATGAGTTAAGTTACGATAGGTTCCATAAGAACGCCGATAGAATATTCCGCATAAATACGGACTTAAAGTTTGGTGCAACCGAGCTTGCTCTGCCTGTCGTTTCAGATATGATGGGTCCAATTTTGAAAAAAGATTATCCGCAGGTTGAAGAATATACACGGATTTATAATATCGGCGGGTATGTATACGTAAAGAAAGGCAATCAATACTTTAACGAGAGCAGGATGGCGTGTGTGGATTCCACATTCTTTAAAGTATTTTCGTTTCCGGTACTCTATGGAAATAAAAATTATGCACTTAACGAACCAAATTCCGTTGTAATCACCCAATCCATCGCAGATAAATATTTCGGTACTGATAATGCAGTCGGTAAATATCTCGAAACAAATATTTACGGGAATACTCTGTTTAAAGTTACTGCTGTAATTAAAGATATGCCGGACAATTCCCACTTCCAATTTGATTTCCTCTTCCCTATGAAGACTTTGCAATATGAGTGGGGAAACTTTGTCTCTTCGAATTTTCATACATATTTATTGCTAAAAAAAGGGACTGACTATAAAAAGTTCGAAAAGAAATTTGAAGAATATAATGATAGATATTCTATACCGTACGCTAAAAAAGTTTTGCAAATTAAAAGCAAAGAGGATTTTTATAAGGCGGGAAATAAAATAGAGAATTCTTTGATCCCTATAACGGATATCCATCTATTCTCAAAACGCATACAGGAACTCAGTCCAAGCGGTAATATAGAATATGTTTATATCCTTTCGGCAGTTGCATTGTTTATTCTGCTGATAGCATGCATCAACTTTATGAACCTGACGACTGCCGGTTCAGCAAATAGAGCTCGAGAAGTAGGCATCCGGAAAGTTCTCGGTACCGAGCGCAAAAATCTTGTCTTTCAATTTCTAACTGAATCAATTTTAATTGCTTTTATAGCGGTTGTAATTGCTGCAGTTATTGCTTACGACATTTTGCCGCTTTTTAATAATTTGGTTGGGAAGAAGCTGGATAACAACGTCATATTTTCGCCGCCGGTACTGGTGTTTATTCTTGTTCTGCCTGTGCTTGTTGGAATAATTGCCGGAAGCTATCCGTCATTTTACCTCTCACGCTTTATGCCGGGAGAAATAATGAAAGGAAAATTATCCCGCGGCAGCAAAAGCGGCAAGTTGAGAAGCGCCCTCGTAATTTTTCAGTTTACAGCTTCTATAATTCTTATCGTCGGCACAATTATAATTTACAGGCAGTTGAACTATATTCAGAATAAAAATTTGGGATTTGAAAAAGAGCAGTTGTTGATTATAAATGATACTTATATGCTCGGTAACAACGTCAATTCTTATAAAAATGAATTAATGAAAACGCCCGGAGTAATTTCTGCTACAGTATCTTCATTTCTGCCGATACCTTCCGAAAGAAATTTCAGTGCGTTCTATACAAGCGCTGAAGATATTTCGGGCAGCGGGCTTACTATGCAAAGATGGAGAATAGATTATGACTATTTGAAAACCCTCGGGATAAAATTAATCGAAGGTAGAAACTTCTCACCCGGTTTCGGGACTGATTCGACATCAATCATACTAAATGAAACCGCAGTTAAACAATTAGGCTTTGCGGATCCCTTAAACAAATTTATCTACACATGGGTAGCAGGTGGAAGGATTAAGACTTACAGGGTTATCGGAGTTGTTAAGGATTTTAATTTTGAATCCTTGCACCAGAACATCGGACCATTATGTTTTGTGTTGGAACCCAGTAACGGGCTAATAACTTTCAAAGTAAGTGCGGCAAAAATCCCTTCAATCATAAATGAAGCAGAATTTAAATGGAAAAGAATGGCGTCTGGAATGCCTTTCAGTTTCAGATTTATGGATGATTCTTTCAACAAGGTTTACGATAATGAAAAGCGTGTCGGAATTATAGCTCTTTCATTTTCGCTGCTGGCAATTTTTATAGCGTGTCTCGGGTTATTTGGTCTTGCTACTTTTCTTATCGAGCAAAAGACAAAGGAAATAGGAATAAGAAAAGCTCTCGGAGCTTCGTCATTTTCCATACTGTTTATGCTTTCAGAAGAATTTCTAAAATGGATTATAATAGCAAATTTAGTTGCCATTCCAATCGCATATTATTTTATGAACAACTGGCTTAATGACTTCGCCTACAGAATCAGCATAAGCTGGTGGATATTTGTTTTTGCATGCGGAATTACTCTGATGATTGCATTGACGACGATAATTTT
>JAJYIL010000435.1 GCA_021790055.1 Bacteroidota bacterium | reverse complement strand
AAATGTGCTGGAGATGGTTTAGCATCCTGCCCTGGCGGGGTCAGCCACTCACCCACCTCTCCATGCTGTAGTATTCATTTAATTTTTTTTGAGCTTACAAAGATAATATATTCAGTCTAAATTTAAAATTCAGAGAAGATTTTTCTTCTTATTTTTTTCAGCAATAACCAGCATCTCAAAGTCATTTGTTGTTAATTTATCCTCCCGGCTAAAAGCTCCCAGTTTGGCACCATAAATGTTAATTTGTTTAAAGTTCAATGCTTTCAGCATCCAGGTGATTTTTGACGGGACATAAAATCTTTCACTGCAATTTAAATATTTTTTACTGCCAAGGTCATCCTCAAAATCAAGCGTACTGTTATCTCTGAAGGTCATTAGATCAAAAGTCAGCACGCTGTTTATCGCATTCCCTTCTACAGCATTAGCTTCCATAAAATCCTTTACGGAATGGAATAAAGGAAACAGTCCATTCAGAGTTGTAAAAATAAATTTGCCCTTTGGTTTCGAAGCTCTTGCGGCGCTTTCAAGTATTTCAAAATTCATCTCATCAGCTTCCATCAGCGAAAAGCCGTCTTCGCAAAGCATAATTACAAGGTCAAATTCAGCCTTTAATTTTTTTCAATCGCCAGAAACTTCATTTTAATGTATCCGTAAGAAAAATATAATCTAGAATTTATAATTTTTAATTGTCATTCATATCTTAAAGCTTCAATCGGATCCAGATTTGCCGCTTTGTAAGCAGGATATGTTCCGAAAATAACTCCGACAATTACGCATAATGTTAACCCTATAGCAACCCAATCATACGGGATTACCGTTGTCTTGGTTAAATAAGAACCTGCAAAGTTTCCGACGCCGATACCGAGTAAAATACCTATAACGCCTCCTATCAAACAAAGTACAACAGCTTCAATTAAGAACTGCAGCAATATATTCTTCTTCCTCGCGCCGACTGCTTTGCGGATTCCAATCTCTCTTGTTCTTTCTGTAACCGAAACAAGCATAATATTCATTATGCCCACACCGGCGGCAATCAAAGCAATAATTGATACTACCATTGCCCCTATCTTTACTCCGCCTGTTATATCGTTTATCTGGTTAATTACGGATTCATTGCTGAAAATTTCAAAATCATTTTCTCTTCCCGGCGGTATCTTTCTAATTGTTCTCATATACCCGATTGCCCGTTCGATTGTTGCTTCATAATTTTCCTTTGATGAAGCCATAACGGTTATGTCCACATCAGAATGATATCTGCCGTAAACCGACTGATAAGTAGTAATCGGGATAACTATATAGTTGTCCTGAGTTTCGCCAAAGATATCCGGTTTCTTTTTAAGTGTGCCTATTACTGTGTACGGTTGACCGTCTACCCTAACTTCCTTCCCGATGGGATCGATATTGTAGAAAATCTTTTCGACAACATAATTTCCAAGTACACATACATGGTTTGCATATTCTATATCATAATCCCTGAATTCTCTGCCGCTTTCAATTTCAAGATTAAGTGTTTGGTAAACTTGCTGTGTTACTCCCACGATGTTAGAATTCGGATTGGTTTCCCTGTTGCCATATTTAACAACCTTCCCCCATGCGCCAAGGTAAGCGCCTAATGCTTTTACGTTAGTCATCATTCCCTGGAAGCGGTAAAAATCTTCCAGCGTTATGTCTTTCCTATTTCTATATTTTTCCCGATCGCCGTGAGTCATAATAGCAGGAAACTTTCTGATTTCAAAAGTGTTCTTGCTTAAGAATTGCATCCCTTCCTCAATAGTGGTTTGCAGCATGGTTATAATCGTCATGATAACGATGATTGAGAAGATACCGACTACCACTCCGAGAATTGTAAGAAGCGTCCGCAGCCTGTTTGTCCTTAATGATTCAAACGAAACAATAAATATTTGGTTGAAGTTCATAATGATATTCCCCCCTTTCCATATTTTGTTGATTGATATTTATTTCAAACTTCTGTCAATTCCACATTCAGATGTTCTAATTCGCTTAATTAATAAGAAGTAAGAATGAAGAGCACTATAACAACCGAAGTAAGAACAATAACATTTTAAGACTGCAAGCAATTATAAAACATACATCCCCGTAGTCATTCGTATCTCAGCGCTTCAATCGGATCAAGGTTGGAAGCCTTGTATGCCGGGTAAGTTCCGAATATTATTCCAACCAGGATGCAAAGAGTGAAGCCGATAATTATCCAGTCTATCGGAATAGCCATTTGCGCGTTTAACGCGCTTCCTGCAAGGTTGCCAACGCCAACTCCAAGAGCTATCCCGATAACTCCTCCGATCAAGCACAACGTAATTGCTTCAATTAAGAACTGCGAAAGGATGGTCATCTTTCTTGCCCCGATCGCTTTCCTTATTCCGATCTCTCTAGTCCTTTCGGTTACGGATACAAGCATTATATTCATTATGCCGACACCGGCAGCTATCAATGCAATAATTGAAACAACCATAGCACCTATCTTAACTCCGCCGGTTATTCCGTTTATTTGAGCAATCAAAGATTCGTTGCTGAAAATATCAAAGTTGTTATCCTCTCCCGGCGAATCTTTACGGATAGTTCTCATGTAGCCGATAGCTGTCTCTATAGTTGATTCATAAGATTGTTTAGAAGGCGCCATGACCGTAATATTCAAACTGCGGTGCAACTTGCCGAAGATTTCCTGCAGCAAAGTGATAGGCATAATTATCCTATTGTCTCTACTTTGACCAAACAGTGCAGGTGATTTTTCTAGAACACCTATAACCCTAATCGGGTATCCATTAACAAGGATAGTGTTTCCAACCGGATTTATATTTGGGAACAGCTTGGTAACAACGTCCACACCGATATCGCAAACATCATTTGAATATTGAACATCGAGGTCCCGGATATCTCTTCCTTCAGCTACATTCCAATTGTTTGTCTTCATTGCATCGGCGGTTATTCCTGCAACAGCAATATTCGGATTTGTTTCTTGCTTCCTGAATTTAACAACAATGCCCTGTTCCCATGATTCAGCACCGACGTACTTAGCATGCGGCGCCATCATCGATCTGAACCTGTTAAACTGATCGAGCGTAATATCAGGTCTATTCATGTACTTTAGCCGTGCACCTGGACCGCCCGTCATTATAGCAGGAAATTTTTGAATTTGAAAAGTATCCTGCCCAAGCTGCGAAAGACCGTTTTCAATGCTGTCCTGAAGCATCGTTATTATCGTCATAATAACGATAATTGAAAATATGCCGACTACAATACCAAGCATAGTAAGCATCGTTCTTAATTTATTGCCCCTAATCGATTGCATCGAAATTGAAACTATTTCACCGATTCTCATTTATTCAAACCTCAAAGCTTCTACCGGATCCATCTTTGCCGCAGTGTATGCAGGCGCAAACCCCGAAAGCAACCCGGTAATTAATGACACTACTAATGCTATAACAACCGCACTGTAATCCACGGATGTAGATATAAACTGATTTACTAAAAAACTAAGGAGAATTGCGGCAATAAGCCCTGCAACACCTCCAACTAAACAAATAAAAGATGATTCCATTAAGAACTGCGAAAGAATGCTTCTTTTCTTAGCTCCAATAGCTTTTC
>JAJYIL010000434.1 GCA_021790055.1 Bacteroidota bacterium | reverse complement strand
TTAATATTATCCTGGAATTATTCCATCGGTACGGACGTTACCTTGTATTACCGAGTTGCGGCGTCTGTTAGCTCTAATGTGGATACGGTTTATTCCAGCGTTAAAACAACGAGCTTAACTCCTTACGATGCAGTGATAAACTATCCTATGTTATATGTGCCGGGAGATTATCAGGGCTGGGCACCGGATAAAGCTGCAGATACCTATAGCTTGTTGTATTCTTACGGCTTCAATTCTACTTACTCAAGTATTGTAAGATTAGTAAATACATCAGGTACTCAAACAAACTTTAAGGTTACCAGCAATCCTGATTGGAGCCATACTAATTACGGCTTGGCTACCTTAACGAAAACCGGTAACAATTACAGCGGTACTTGCAGTACTGATGGCAGCGCAGGAAACTTTACTGTTGATAACGGTGTTTATGTTCTTACGATTGATGTTAACGCTTTGACAATATCTTTAACCAAGACCGATGACTGGGGAATTATTGGCTCTTCTATTCCACCGTACGATTGGTCGGCAGATGTCAATATGAATTATAACGGTCAGCGTCAGATGTGGGAAATTACAGGTGATTTTAAAGCCGGTGATTTTAAGTTCAGGGCAAACGACGACTGGACTCTTAATTATGGTGATGATGAAAATAAAAACGGCGGTCTTAAGGCTGGTGGTGATAATATAGCTTTAGCGGCTGACGGTAATTACACAATTCGGTTTGACCCGGTTAAACTGACTTATACAATTATTAAAAACTAAACTTCTCTCTCTATAATTAAAAAAGGCTGCTTATAAAGGGCAGCCTTTTTATTTAATCAATAAGAAAATTATTATCCAAATCTATTCTAACTTACTTATAACTATTTGATATGGGGCAAGAGTAAATTGACCGTTGTTTAAGGAAATCTTTCTACCGCTTACTAAATCAATTATATTGTCTTCGGTTATTAATCGTTTGATTTTTTCTTGAGATACCGCTTTCCTTTTATCGCTGTCATTTAGAATGATAAACATTTCCTCTTTGTTTAGCTCTCGTGTAAATCCTAAAACTTTGTTTTGATTATCAACATAATCAAAATGGATATCGCCCCTCGATAAAGCTTTGTTTTCCTTTCTAATTGAAATTAAGTTTTTATACCAGTTGAAAAGATCTTTATTGAAAGCGACCTTGTCCGGTTTACGTTCTCTACCAAGAGGATCAGCAACTTCATCATCGTATTTTAAGTTAGCCCACACCATCGGCTTGCGGCAGTCCGGATCATCGCCGCCCCACATGCCTGCTTCATCGCCGTAATATATCATTGGCGCACCCGGCATCGTCATTTGTATGCCTGCGATTAATTTCTGTTTAAGTAATTCTGTTTTATTCGGCTTGCGGACTTTGTAATCTTTGTTCTGTCCGGGATTTGCATAATGATCAAACCACCTATCGGGATTAACTATTTGCGAGCCGATACGGTCAACGTCGTGGCTGTCAACAAGATTCTGCAGCACGTAGAAATTGTCCTTTGGATATTCTTTCATTAGAATTTTGATGCTGTCTGTAAAAGCTTCAGGTGTAATTTGATCTTTAATATCTACAACAAAGCTCTTAACCGCCTGGGCAAATCTATAATTCATCACTGCATCAAAAGCATCTCCCTGAAGCCAGGGTGCGGCATTGAACATTTGATTTTTCTGCCAGTTCTGCCACCATATCTCTCCAGTAATGTAAGCGTTGGGGTTTATATCCTTAACCCACTTCCTAAACTCTCTCCAGAACTTCAAATCAATTTTCTCGGCTACATCGAGTCGCCAGCCGTCTATTCCGTCAGCGGGATTGCCGTCCGGCTCCATCCATCTTTTTACTATTGCATGAATATGTTCAGCAAAACCATCGGCAAGGTCATACTTGCCGTGCTTGTTAATTTCAGGAAGGTCTTTAACTCCCGCCCAGCCCTGATAATCAAATTCATCTTTAGGAGTTTTGGGATCATCCCATGATTTTATAATGAACCAATCTTTGTATGGAGATTTCTGCTGGTTTTTAATTACATCCTGGAAAGCCCAGAACGAAGTTCCGACATGATTAAATACGCCGTCGATTATTATTTTCATACCGCGCTTGTGGACATCTTTGATAAGCTTTAAAAAAAGCTTGTCCGCTGAAGTCCATTTCCAGGTTTTGGGGTCAGCGGGATTCTCAGTCGCCCAAATTTTTTCATCGCTCTTTGGATCCGGTCCAAAATTATTATCTACATGATGATACATCCTTGTATCGTACTTATGCAACGAAGGCGATTCAAAGATGGGATTAAGATAAATTGCAGTAATGCCGAGCTTCTGCAAATAATCGAGATGATCAATGATGCCTTGAATGTCTCCGCCGTATCGTCGAGTGCCGGCATTCCAGTAAAAATCATGACCGTTTGCTTTCTCCCAAGGCTGCAGCTTATACCAGTCTGAAGTCCATGGAGTAATCTTCCAGCCTTTCGGAGTTTTATAAGGCCATGCGCCTTCCATATCATGCGGCGTGGGGTCATTTTTTTTATCACCGTTAGCAAATCTTTCCGGAAATATCTGGTACCAGACAGCATCCTTAGCCCAATTGGGTACCCGCGGAATTTCTTTTTCTGATTGTGCAAATGCACTTAACGGAATTAAAAGTTTAGCAATCAGCATAAGGTAAAATGTTCTTTTCATTTAGTTGCTCAGTAATATTGTTTAAGATTTTGCGATTGAAGGAACCGTACCCCGCGGTTTTTCGAGCCTTGTAGTTCGCTTTTTATTTGCAAATTAACCGGGAAAACAATGGTGTAATAATGATAACTTTTTCCGGCTGAATTGATTTAAAATTTTTTACTTATTGTTCTTCCAAATATCTGTTTAATAGCTTATTTTAAGCTATAAAATATGTGTAAATTTAATAAAATTATTCCTGCTTTTAAATTTAATTCAAGTTATGCCTGCAAAGCAAAAAATAAAAATCAAGTTAAAGAAGAAGCGTATTCCGTTACCAAAAAAGCCGCCTAAGGTAGAGCCGGATAAGAATGCTTACTTCCGCGATAAGGAAAAGGACAAGCTTAGAAAAAGTAAGGACAAGGAATAGTCTGACGATGGTTAACGTTTCCGTTGTCCTCGCATTCTATAACAGGATCGATTATTTAAGATTAGTCCTTGCCGGGTTTGAAAGACAATCATTTAAAGGTTTTGAAATTATAATTGCTGACGACGGCTCGTCAACGCAAGTTGTAGAAGAAGTTGAAAAACTCTCCGCATCATTTCCCTTACCCGTAACACATCTATGGCAGGAAGATAAAGGCTTCCGCAAAAACAAAATTCTGAACAGAGCCATTACTGCTGCAAAATCGGATTATCTTCTGTTTGTGGATGCCGACTGCGTACCTCATTCCGAATTTGTAAATGAACATTTTAATTACAAGCAAAAAGGAAAATGTTTAACCGGCAGAAGAGTAAACCTTTCTGAAAAAATAACAAACTTTCTGACTCCGCATAATATCAAAAAGGGATATTTGGAAAAGAAAAATCTTCTGCTGATCAGCGACGGAATATTCGGAAAATCATTCGATGTAGAAAAAGGATTTTATTTCAGAAATGATTTCTTGAG
>JAJYIL010000433.1 GCA_021790055.1 Bacteroidota bacterium | reverse complement strand
ATCTACAATATCAAATCCTTTCTCTTCATCATATTGAAGGAACTGATTTTCAGGATCGGTGCGTCTTGCATTTTTAGGTCGCTCTTTTCCTCTTCTGTATTTGCCTGTTAAAAAGCCTCCGCCAAGAGGGCTCCACGGCAGTATTCCTAATTTCTGATCAAGGCAAAGAGGAACAAGCTCATTCTCAAGATCGCGTGCTAACAAAGAATAATAGGCTTGAAGGGTGATAAACCTTTCAAGATTTTGCTTGTCGGAAATTGCCAGCGCCTTCATAAGCTGCCAGCCGGTATGATTGGAGACGCCGATGTATCTTACCTTGCCTGCCCGTACCAAATCGTCAAGCGCTCTTAATGTTTCTTCCTGAGGTGTATGAGGATCGAAGCTGTGAAGCTGATATAAGTCTATGTAATCAGTTCCCAATCTTTTTAAGCTTGCGTTGCAGTTCTCAATAATATGATGACGTGATAAACCGACATCATTCGGACCTTTTCCTGTTCTGCCTCTTACTTTTGTTGCTAAAATAACTTCTTTGCGGCGGCTGCCTAATGCCTTGCCGAGCATCTCTTCTGCAAGTCCTTCAGAATAAACATCTGCCGTATCGAAAAAATTAATGCCTCCTTCGAACGCAGTATTTATCAATTCATTCGCTTCTTTCTGTTCGAGCTCACCAATATATTTCCAGTATCCCCTGCCGCCGAAAGTCATAGCTCCAAAACATAGTTCGGATACTTTAACTCCGCTGTTTCCAAGAATTCTCATTTTCATTTTTATACTCCTGTCGTTTTTTTTAAAATGCAATTGTCTTGTAAAAGTTCATATAAATATAATAATTATTTAAATTATTTATTATTTTAGTTCATGGCAATTAACTGTAGAAAGTGCAAGCATTTTTTTATTACCTGGGATACTAATGCTCCTTACGGCTGCAGAATATTCGGTATAAAGACTAAGCAGATGCCTTCAATAGAAGTCTTCAAATCTTCAGGGAGAGAATGTTTGAAATTCGAGAAGAAGGATGAAGCTCCACAGAAGAAGTAGCTGCTTCGAGTTTTATTAAAGTAAAAGTATTTTTAACTCCTTATCTCAAATTATCTTTATAGATATATCGGCAAAATGTTTCCAATCACTTTTTTAATTCAACCATTTTGATTACATATTCGTCAGAAGGATATTTGTATTGCATTTATGTTTAAAGTCTTGGTCAAATATCGCAAAAGGTACATTACAGCCTTACTGCTGCCGTACCTGTTTTTAGTCGGTCTCTCGATTCTCCATTACCATCATGTAGATATTCAGCTCGGTAATTATAAGATAGAAAGGCACGTTAACGAAGGAACTGCAAATCCTTTAGATAGCCGCGATGACTTAACGCATGAATGTGTAATTATGCAGTTTGCAAGGACAGTCTTAAATTACAGCTTCTCCTCTACATTAAGCTTCATTAAAAATACCGGCGAAGAAAATTTTCAATTAGTTAAGGTATTTTCTTTTTCATTTAAGCTTCATTATAATTCTAACCCGCATAGGGCTCCTCCTTCCTTTTCTTCCATAATATAAACAAGATTCAAACAGAAATAGCTTTTTCAACTATGCTTTAAGTATTCTCAGAACACTTTGCATAGTCCTATTCGTGTTTTCTTGAGGCGAATCAAGTAACTTCAAAAATTCCCGATAAATCGGGAGTAATGGAATTTCGTTATTCGATTTGATTTTAGAGCATCGAATAACCAACTCCGGCTTGTGAGGTTTCTTCCGGTCAGCCCACAAATAGAATTGATTTAAACAGTTGGATATATAAAGGAAATAAAAATGAGCATACTATTAAAATTTACTTATTTATTGAAGCGCGCAAATGCTTCTTTGATAATAATTACTATAATCTTTGCTTCTTTGTTAAACGCAAAGCCAAGTTATAAAGGAGAAACCGGCAGTCAAAATACAGTTAATTATAGAGTTACTGTAATAGATTCGGCTCAGAATCTTCCTTTGGAATTTGTTACGGTTATTTTGAAAAAGGCAAATCAAATAGTAAATGTAAAGTCTACGGATCACCTTGGAGTTGCTGCCTTTGTGGATGTGGAAGAAGGCGCATACACTTTATCTACAAGCTATGTAGGATATAAAAGCTACACTGCACCGGTGACAATAAGCCGGATAAACAACGGCACCAGAATATTGCTTCAGCAAAGAGCAATAAATCTGAGTGCAATAGTTGTAACAGGCAGCCGGTCAAAGGCAAACAGTATTAACAATTTTCTCGATATAAAAACTGGGGTAAAGACTGTCGAGCTTCAGGATTTTCATCCTGCACCTGCAGCAAGAATGACTACGGTAATTCAGGAAAATTTAGCCGGGGCTGTTAGAGCAACAACCGGGGAAGTTCATATTCGAGGACAGCATGGCGAATACTCTTATTATATTGACGGAATACCTATTCCGCTCGGTGTGTTCGGAGGCTTAAACGAGATTGTAGATCCTTCGGTGATAAATAGTATAACATTCTACGACGGCGGATTTCCTGCTGAATACGGAGGACAAATTGCCGCAATAATCGATATAAAAACCCACGTACCCCCGGGAGGATTTCATTTAAACCTTTCTACCTTCGGCGGAAGCTATCTTACTTCGAATAATGAAAGCCTCGGCTCCGGTGTCGGTTCCTTCAAATCCTTAAACTCAAACGGACAGAGTATTTCCCTCAGCAATCATATCGGAAGGCTTGGATATTTCTTTACAGGAACAAGAGATGAGACTGACAGAAGAATTGACACCCCCACACCCGTTGTATTTAACGACCACGGATTCGATTATTTCCTATTCGGAAAGATGGATTATTTTTTAAGTCAAAATGATTACCTGACTACCAACTTAAATTATAGCGAAACTAATACGGAAGTACCCTTTGACCCTGTTGAAGGTATTAATTACGATACGCAGAACAGTTATAATGCCTTTCAAACTCTTTCTTATTACCATACCTTTTCAAATAAAACAGATAAGTCAACCAACTTATTTGCCGGTTTATTTGTAAGAGAAGGCGGTTTGAAATTAGGTACAAGTCCGTTTGATCAATCTTTACAATACATAGGAAACAGCCCCGTTGGTTACAGAGTAAATCAAAACAGAAGCTTTGTTAGCTACGGGACTCGGCTGAAGTATAGCCAGGATATTTCGCATCAATTTGGCTATGCTGCCGGTATTGATTTTAGCGTAACAAACGGCGCTGATACATTTAACTTCCTGAACTCTAACAACAACGGTCCGGTAAATAATACAATCTTTACAGGTTCCGATTTCGGATTATTCGCCCAAACAAATATCCATCCTTTTGAGTGGACAAGAATTGAAGCCGGTTTGCGTTATGACCAGCATATTGCACCTATTATAAATCTCCAAAATCAATTGGAACCGCGCTTGAAGATAAGTTTTTTTACGGATGACTTTACTACGCTTTATTTAAGCTATGACCGGCTTTTTATCCCGACAAATATTGAAGGTCTGTCTTCCGTTGCTCTTGCAGTTGGAGATTCTGCTCAGGCTACTTATCCTGAAAAGGATAATCTTTATGTAGTCGGAATTATTCATAATTTCCTAAACGGATTGACAGGA
>JAJYIL010000432.1 GCA_021790055.1 Bacteroidota bacterium | reverse complement strand
TGATTGGATACCTGCAATACTTGTTGGAGATACAAATCCAGATCATCTTAAAAAAAGTATTTGCGCTGCCGGACATAAGGCGATGTTCAATAGTCAGTGGGGCGGTTATCCGGATGCTGAATTCTTAGAGAAGCTTTCTCCCGGTCTTGGAGAATTAAGGAACAGAATTAACAACTCGGCTTTCCCTGCTGATGAAAGAATTGGTTATCTTTCATCTGAATGGGCAGGCAAGCTTGGATTGCCGACAAAAGTTTCAGTCGCTGTCGGCGCATTCGATGCACACATGGGCGCAGTTGGCGCCGGTGTTAAAGAAGGAACACTTGTTAAGATTTTGGGAACGAGCACCTGCGATGTTATGATCCAGCCGAATAAAAATAAGCTGGCAGATATACCCGGCGTTTGCGGAATTGTCGACGGCTCTGTTAAAGGAGGATTCTTCGGAATTGAAGCCGGACAATCTGCGGTTGGAGATATTTTTCTTTGGTTTGTTAACAATCTTGTTTCCGAACAGTATGGTAAAACTCAGGATGAAAAATTCTTTAATCTTGAAAAGGCTGCAGCTCAATTAAAGCCTGGCGAAACCGGGTTAATGGCTCTTGACTGGAACAACGGCAATAGAACAATCTTAGTTGATGTCCGGCTGACCGGACTTCTGCTTGGTCAAACGCTTTACACACAGCCGCATGAAATTTACAGAACTTTAGTTGAAGCGACGGCGTTCGGTGCACTTGCGATTATCGACCGCATAGAAGAAAACGGCGTTAAGATAAATGAAGTTGTAAACTGCGGCGGGCTCGCTGTAAAAAACTCTTTGCTTATGCAAATCTACTCCGACGTTACAAACAGACCAATGAAGATTTCCAAGAGTGAACAGACACCGGCGCTTGGTGCCGCAATCTTCGGTGCTGTTTCTGCAGGCAAACAAGCAAGCGGATATGATTCTGTCGATCAAGCAGAAACTGCAATGACTGGTATAAATAATACTTATAATCCGATTAAAGAAAATCATGAAGTTTATAAAAAATTGTATGCAATTTACCGCCAGCTTCATGACAGCTTTGGAACGAAATCTTGGAATGGCAGCATGTTTAACGTTATGAAAGATTTGTTAGATATAAGAGACAAGATACGCAAGGAGAAGTAATGTTAGAAGAATTAAAAGAGAGAGTATTAAAAGCCAATCAATATTTGGTTGAATATGGATTAGTGACTTTGACGTGGGGAAATGTAAGTGGTATAGACCGCAAAAGCGAACTTGTAGTAATCAAGCCAAGCGGAGTCGATTACAACTTGATGAAAGCTGCTGATATGGTAGTCGTTAGCCTCGATGGAAAAATTGTTGAAGGAAAACTTAGACCTTCATCTGATCTGCCCACGCATATTGAATTGTACAAAGCATTCAAAGAAATAGGCGGAATAACACACAGCCACAGCGAGAACGCAACTTCATTTGCTCAAGCGTGTGCCGAGATTCCCTGCTTTGGAACAACGCATGCAGATCATTTTAACGGACCGGTTCCGGTTACCCGCGTCTTAACTGAAGCTGAAGTAAATGAGAATTATGAACTAAATACAGGAAAGGTGATCATAGAAAGATTCAAAGAATTAGATTACCTTGGAATCCCTGGAGTCTTAGTTGCCGGTCATGCACCGTTTACATGGGGAAAGGATCCGGAAGATTCCGTAAAAAATAATTTGGTGCTTGAACGGGTTGCCAAGATGGCTTTGAATAGCTTAATGCTTAATCCGCAGCTTTCAAAATTGCCCGAATATATTTTGAACAAACATTACAAAAGAAAACACGGTCCGGATGCGTATTACGGACAGCGGAAGAAATAGTAATTTGTCAGCGAAGTATGATATTGGGTATAAAGTTATATGTTATATGGGAACAGCCTTATACCTTTATACCTAAGCTTCACTTAGGGTGGGTAAAAAATAATATTTTTTTGAAGGAGAATAAGAATGATTGATCTTAAGAAATACGAAGTCTGGTTTGCGACCGGCAGCCAGCATCTTTATGGAGAAGAAACGTTGCGGACTGTTGCCGAGCATTCGCATGAGATAGTTAAAGCATTTTCGGAATCAAAAAGAATTCCGGTTCGCGTGATTTTCAAACCGGTTTTAACAACACCTGAATCTATTTCTAATCTTTGTCTTGAAGCCAACAATGCGCCTGGCTGCATCGGCTTGATAACATGGATGCATACATTCTCTCCTGCAAAGATGTGGATTGCCGGATTAAAAGTATTGCAGAAGCCTTTCGTTCATCTCCACACTCAGTTCAACCGAGATTTGCCTTGGGATAAGATCGATATGGATTTCATGAACTTGAACCAATCGGCTCATGGCGATAGAGAATTCGGGTTCATCTGCACAAGGATGAAAAAGACGCGGAAGGTTATTGTCGGTCACTGGCAGGATGAGCAAGTGCAGGAAAAGCTTTCCATATGGATGCGAGCTGCTTGTGCAAAGCTTGATGCTCAAGGCGGAAAGATTGCTCGTTTCGGCGACAATATGCGGGAGGTTGCTGTTACCGAAGGTGATAAAGTCGAAGCTCAAATGCAGTTCGGTTATTCTGTAAACGGCTTCGGCGTTGGTGACCTTGTTTCTTATATCAACAAAGCTTCTGATCAACAGATTGACAAGTTAATTAAAGAATATGAAGAGAAATATAATGTCGCTAAAAATTTGAAGAAGGGCGGCGAGCACCATCCTTCTCTAAGAGACGCCGCTAAAATTGAAGCCGGTCTTCGAACATTTCTAGAAGAAAAAAGTTTTAAAGGCTTTACAACTACATTTGAAGATCTTCATGGTTTAACACAACTGCCCGGTCTTTCGGTACAGCGGTTAATGGCGGATGGCTACGGATTCGGTGCGGAAGGAGATTGGAAAACATCTGCATTAGTAAGAGCAATGAAAGTAATGGCAAGCGGACTTAAAGGCGGCACATCATTCATGGAAGATTATACTTATCATCTCAATCCTTCCGGTAAGAAAGTTCTAGGTGCGCATATGCTGGAAGTATGCGAATCAATCGCGGAAGGGAAGCCGGCACTTGAGATAAAACCGTTATCAATAGGAGGGAAAGCAGATCCGCCGAGATTAATTTTTACTGCACCGGCAGGACATGCTCTTAATGCAACTATCGTTGATATGGGAAACCGGTTTAGGATGATTGTAAATGAAGTTGATGTAGTGAAGCCTGATCAACTTCTTCCCAATCTTCCTGTTGCAAGAGCAGTGTGGATTCCAAAACCGAATTTTGAAGCTGCAGCCGGAGCGTGGATTTTAGCAGGAGGCGCTCACCATACAGGATTCAGCCAGGCGCTCACCTCGGAATATCTTGAAGACTTTGCCGAGATGAATGGAATCGAATTCTTACTTATTGATGAGACAACAAAAATTTCTGAGTTTAAGAAAGAACTCCGGTGGAATGAAGCTTATTATTCCTTATGATGAAGAAAATATCATTTAACGGAAACATAAAGGGCCTCATTTTCGACTGCGACGGAACGCTTATAGACTCGATGCCGCTTCACATGAAAGCCTGGCAGGAATCCTTCAAACAGTTCAATGAAAGATATGATGAGAATTTTCTTTTCTCACTAA
>JAJYIL010000431.1 GCA_021790055.1 Bacteroidota bacterium | reverse complement strand
TGAATTACAGGCAGGCTGTAATTTACCTGGCAGTTATTTCATATCCCAATGGCACTAAAAACCCGGTTTGGTCAAATACCGCTGCAAGGCAAATTTAATTTTTGTTACTAGATTCTACTTTAGTAAACATATAGGTCTATAAAATGAAATATCAAATGCTTGGAAAAGCTATGTTATCAAATCTCCTTACGATGCACTTGGAATTATGAGTCATTGTAGTAATGGATTTGATCAAAATACTCCATTGCTCAATCATTCCAATATTCCCAATTGTATGCTCTCTTTCCTTGACTACATACGCTCCTTTCGCTTATATTTGAGCTCAATTTTTATGACATCTTTTGCTAAAAACATTGAACCATTACAAAAAAACAATCCTTCCGGGCGGTATTAAAATAATTTCGGAGAATATCCATTATGTGAAGTCCTTTTCACTGGGGTTCTGGTTCAATGTCGGCTCGCGCGATGAAAATCACCATAACAATGGCATTACTCATTTTATAGAACACATGCTTTTTAAAGGCACGCGGCGCCGTTCTGCTAAAAAAATTGCAACTGATATTGAGTCTTCAGGCGGATACCTTAACGCATTTACTTCTAAAGAAAATACATGCTATTATGGTCGCGGTTTAAGCGAGCATCTCGAAAGAACTTTTGAAGTCCTTGCAGATATGGTGCAGGAACCTGCCTTCAAACCGAATGAGATTAAAAAGGAATCGAGTGTTGTAATAGATGAGCTTCATGATATTGACGATAACCCGGAAGAGCTGATCTTCGATAAGTTTGAAGAAATAATTTTTTCAGGCAGTAGCCTAAGTCTTCCGATTATCGGAACAGAAAAGAATCTGAAAAAATTCTCGCAGCTTGACTTATTCAATTTTGTAAAAGAGAAGTACGGATTTAACAGGTTCCTTATTGCTGCTTCCGGAGCGGTTGAGCATGAGAAGCTTCTGAAGCTTGCGGATAAATATTTAAAGGAAAATTTAGGCTCTTCAAATATCAGAAGGAAGAATTATCTTAAGACGGATACCTCTCCGAGATTTGAAATTATAGATAAAGAAATTCAGCAGGTACATGCTATAATCGGAAGAGCGTCTTACGGCTATAACAATGAAAAGAGAACAGCGGCAAATGTGCTCTCCCAAATCCTTGGAGAAGGCAGCAGCTCACGCTTGTTCCAATCTGTTAGAGAGCGGAACGGAATTGCCTATCAGATAAATTCCTTCCTAAATTCTTTCTATGATACTTCAGCTTTTGGAGTTTACTTTTCTACAAACGAAAAGATGATTGATAAGGCAATAGCAATCGTTCTTAAAGAATTTAAGAAACTGCGCGAGACGAGAATTTCCGAGAGAGAATTGAACAAGGCGAAGGAATCAATAAAAGGAAGCATGCTGTTAAGCCTTGAAAGCACATCCAACCGGATGATTCGCATGGCGCAATCGGAATTATATTTCAACAGGATTAAAACCACCGATGAGATTATCAAAAGTATCGATTCGGTTACGGTGAACGATATTCTTGAAGCGGCAAATGAGCTGCTTGATGAGAATTCGTTTATCAAATTAATAATTAAATCAAAAAATGCATTATTAAAATCAGCAGCTTAATACTGTGAAGTAGAATAAGCTGAAAAAAAATCGAGGTACAAAATGTTGATTGGTGTTCCAAAAGAAATTAAAGCCAACGAGAATAGAGTTGCATTGCTGCCGGTGGGCGCTTCAACTCTTATTAAGAACGGTCATAAAGTAATTGTGGAAACTAACGCCGGCATCGGCAGCGGATTTTCGGATGAAGATTATAAATCCGTGGGTGCAGAAATTGCAAAGACTGCTAAAGAAGTTTTTTCTTCCGCCGAAATGATTATGAAGGTGAAAGAGCCTATTGAACCGGAATATAAATTAATCCGTGCCGGGCAAATTTTATTTACTTACTTTCATTTTGCAGCGAACAAAGATTTAACCGAAGCAATGATGAAGGCAAAAGGAATTTGCATCGCTTATGAGACGGTTCAGAAAGAAGACCGCTCTTTGCCGCTTCTTATTCCGATGAGTGAAGTAGCCGGAAGAATGGCGCCGCAGGAAGGTGCAAAATATCTTGAGAAGGCTATGGGCGGAAGAGGAATATTGCTTGGCGGAGTTCCGGGAACAGGTCCGGCGGAAGTAATGGTTCTCGGTGGTGGAATTGTCGGAACTAACGCTGCAAAGATTGCTGCGGGTTTCGGCGCTAAGGTTACAATTTATGATAATAATCTTTACAGATTAAGATATCTTGATGATGTAATGCCGGCAAACGTTACAACGATGATGTCGAATGAATATTATATTAAAGCCGGATTGACTAAAGCCGATTTGGTTATCGGTGCAGTTTTAATTCCGGGAACAAAAGCTCCGAAGCTTGTAACAAAAGATATGTTAAAGCTGATGAAGGAAGGCTCCGTTATTGTGGATGTTTCTGTTGACCAGGGCGGCTGCATCGAAACTTGCAAACCGACAACTCACGAGCATCCGACTTTTGTTGTTGAAGGAGTTGTTCATTATTGCGTTGCTAATATGCCGGGCGCTGTACCTCATACTTCCACGCTTGCTTTAACAAACGCAACTCTTCCTTATGCAGTTGAGATTGCAAACAAAGGATATGAGAAAGCAATCAAGACCAATCCGGAAATAAAGTTCGGTTTGAATATGATTGACGGAAAGATAACATACAAAGGCGTAGCAGATGCTTTTGATTTTGAATATCATCCGGTGGATGCAGTAATATATTAGATTCGTAGCTAACTAAATTTTCTTGCTCTTAATCTTACTTTTAATCTTAATCGGATTAAGAACGAGTAAGAGCAAGATTAAGAGTAAGATTACGAACAAGGTTAAGATCAAAGAGACATAGGAGGAAGTAATTAAATATAATGATGTTTGATCATGAAAAGCTGAGAGTTTATCAGCTATCGTTGGATTTTAATGAATGGGTTGGAAACTTGTTGGATAAAGTAAAGCCAAAGATTGCTGTATGCGATCATCTTGATGATGCATCTTCTTCAATTTCATTAAACATTGCGGAAGGAAATGGCAAGTTTACTTCAAAAGATAGGTGCAAGTATTTTGACATTGCACGTGGTTCTGCTTTAGAATGCGCTGGCACTATTGATGTGCTTGTAAGAAGAAAAAAAATAATGAAAGAAGATTCTATTCCAGGAAAGCAGATGCTTTTGGAAATAGTTTCTATGATCGTGGGATTAATTAAAAGTAATTCAGACAGAGTAATTGAACCGGATGAAGAGTATCGTATAAACAATGAAACTGAATGATTATATGTTTAATGCGATAGAAGTTAACTTAATTGCAATTTAAATCGGGCTTAATCCGCATTAGAAAGTAATTAGAATTAGAATTAGAATTCAGAAAATAAATCTGAAATATTTATTGGGCTTTTAATAGTACACATTACCTTACTCTTAATCGGATTTGAAGCGAGTAAGAGCAAGAATACGATTAAGATTAAGAGATTAAAAGAATAAGTTGAAAGTTTTATTATAAGGATTATAAATGCCAAAATTCGTTTTAGATGGAAAAGAAATAGAGTTTAAACCAGGTCAAACAATTATTCAGGCAGCAAA
>JAJYIL010000430.1 GCA_021790055.1 Bacteroidota bacterium | reverse complement strand
GAGTGTATAAGAAATTTAAGCGTTTTTGAGAGCGATGATACTAAGAATGCTGTCAGAGTAAATTATGCGGCGCTCAATGTTGAAGAGTTCGGATCAGTTTATGAGGGCTTGCTTGAGCAGGCGCCAATTGTATATGATGACGGCATGGAGCTTAGATTTGATTTTGTTAAGGGAACGGAACGTTCTTCATCCGGTTCTCATTATACGCCCGAAGAATTAGTCCAGCCGCTTATAAAGCATTCACTTGATTATGTTATTGAAGACAAGATTAAAGCCGGTAAGACAAAAGATGAGAAAGAAAATAATCTGCTTTCAATAAAAGTCTGCGACGTTGCATGCGGAAGCGGACATATACTTTTGTCGGCGGCAAGGAGAATTGCGCAGGAGCTTACAAAGGTTAGAACCGGAGAAGAGCAGCCCGCACCGGAACCATTCAGACATGCAATACGAGATGTAATTAACAATTGTATATACGGTGTTGATAAAAATCCTCTTGCAGTAGAGCTCTGTAAAGTTGCGTTATGGCTTGAAGCGCATAATCCCGGAATGCCGCTTAATTTTTTAGACCATAAAATAAAATGCGGCGATTCAATTGTAGGACTTGCCCGGATTGAAGAACTCCAAAACGGAATTGCAACAGAAGCATTTAAAACTCTGCCCGGTGATGATAAAGATATTGCAGCATCCCTTAGAAAGCAGAATAAAACCGAAAGAGAAAGTAGAACCCAATTAAAGCTGACTGATACTGAGGAGATTGTTAATAACCTCAATACCCTTTCCGTAAAATTTAGAAACTTTAATTTACTTCCCGACACTACAGTTGATGAAGTTAAGAATAAGCAGAGAGAATATGATGTACTTAAGGGAAGCGACTGGATGAGGCTGAAAGAGCTTGCAGATTTACAGATCGCTCAGTTCTTTATTGATAAATCAAATGACAATAAAGAATTTTTAACAACCGATGCAGAATATTTTAGAATTTTTGCCGGACATAAACAAGAAGTAAATACTTTCAAAGTATCACATGCAATGGCTGTTGCTGCAGAGAAAAGATTTTTCCATTGGTTTCTAGAATACCCCGAAGTAATGCAAGACGGAGGGTTTGATTGTATACTTGGTAATCCACCATTTCTTGGCGGACAGCGTTTAAGCGGAACTTTCGGCGATGTGTTTCTAAATTATGTAAAAGAAGAATACGCGCCAGCCGGAAGCTGCGACCTTGTTACTTATTTTTTTAGAAGAATATTTGAACTGCTAAAACCAAACGGATTCCAATCTTTAATTTCCACTAACACAATTGCGCAAGGCGGCGCACGCGAAGGCGGTTTGGATGTTATGCTTGCAAAGACCGGAGAAATAAATTTTGCTATTCGTTCTATGCGCTGGCCCGGAGCTGCCGCAGTTGAAGTTGCGCTTGTTACCGTCCATAAAGGCAAGTGGAACAAAGAAAGAACTCTCGGCAATAAAAAGGTAAATTTTATTAGCAGCTATCTTGATGATACAAAGGCATTAGGAAATCCTTATCCGTTAAAACAAAATGAGAATAAAAGCTTTCAAGGCTCAATTGTTTTGGGAAAAGGCTTTGTTCTTGAACCGGAAGAAGCAGCAAGGTTGATTGCAAAGAATCCTAAAAATAAAGACGTCCTTTTCCCCTACTTAAACGGCGAAGACTTGAATACGAACGTTGACCAAAGTCCAAGCCGCTGGGTAATAAATTTTTTTGATTGGGATGAAGATTACTGCCGTACTAATTACCCGGATTGTTTTGAGATTGTTGAACGTTTGGTTAAACCAGAAAGAATAAGGAGAGATGCTGAAGGAAATTTTTTGTTGAGAAAACCACTTCCAGAAAAATGGTGGATATATGCCGAAAAAAGACCAGCACTCTACCGCACAATTGCTGGAATGGAAAGAGTGCTGGTAGTAGCCAGAATCAGCCGAACAGTTGCATTTGAAATCCTTAATAGCAATCAAGTTTTCGCCGATGCTTTAGTAGTATTTGCAATGTTTCCAAATTTATATTTTCCTATTCTACAAACTACAATCCATAATAATTGGTCTTGGCATTATTGTACAACAATGAAAACCGATTTAAATTATACACCCGGAAATACTTTTGAAACTTTTCCATTTCCTCAAAACCTTTCAAAAGAATCCGAAGAAGAACTTGAAATAATTGGAGAAGAATATCACGAGTTCCGCCGCCAATTAATGCTGGATATGCAGCTTGGTTTAACAAAAACATATAATCTGTTTCACAATCCGGAGTGTAACTCAAATAATATAGAAAAAGCAAAAGAGATAAGAGAGTTTAAGCAAGCCGACTTACAGATACCGATTGAAGAAGCAATACAAAATATAGAAAAGCTGAGGGAACTTCATAAGCAGATGGATGAGACAGTTCTAAAAGCGTACGGCTGGACAGATATAAACCTCGCCCACAACTTTTACGAAGTAGATTATCTACCGGAAAACGACAGAATCCGCTACACCATATCCCCGGAAGCACGGAAAGAAATATTAAGGCGGCTGCTGGAGCTTAACCATAAAATACATGCAGAGGAAGTTGCGGCTGGTTTGTGGGAGAAGAAGGGGAAGAAGAAAAAAGTAAATGAAGATGAAGGACAAGGAGGGTTGTTTGGAGAATGATGAGAAATATATAGATGATATTCTTAAGCTTTATAATGATGAACTTAATAAATATAAAGCTATAGTTAATCCAGGGATAAAAAGATTAATTGAAGAAGAAAGAGTGCCTTATTTAAACCAATTAAATGCATTATATGATATTTATGTGTTCCAAAACTATTTATTAGATAATCAGCAAAAGTTTTTTAATAAACCAGGGAATCAAACTGTAAGTTTATTCTTTTCAAAAGTAGCTGGAAATCTTTTTTCAATTCGTCAATGCCTAAATGTTGGTCAACTTATTTCAGCTTCAAGCATAGAACGTGATATTTTTGAAACATATATAGATGCTAAACTAATTCTAGAAAAGGATACTGAGGAAAGAATAAAATTGTATGAAGAATACCAACATGTTCAGTTATGGCTGAGATTAATTGAATATATGAAATATTTAAAAGAATTGGAAAAAGATGATAGTATGTCTAATGAAAAGAAAGCATCTGAAAAAGAATATTATGAAAAATTAATATTGAACCAAAATGAAAATATTATATCTGAGAATTATGAAAAGTTTAAAGTAAACTACCATCCTAAATTTCCATATAGTTGGGCATGGAAATTATTTAGGAATGAAATAAAAGATCAAAGAAATCCTTCAAGGGAATATATATGTAAAAAATTGGGAATATTTAATGATTATTTACATGTCTATTCTACTAGCTCATTAATTGTTCATAACCAGGCATTAATGGCTAACTTTATGACAAGAGAAAATCATATTACATCGGTTCCAATATTTTCTCAACTGACCTCATCAATTGCAGGTATTTCTGCAAGCCTTGTTTTAGAAATTATTCTTTTAATTCTTAAGTATTCCGAGTCAGATAAATATTATGAGATAAAATTATACTTGAATTATTTATATAAAAACACTACTAACCGACAAAAATAAGAGGGAGCCACAGAGAAGTAGCTCCCGTATGTCGTAATTTT
>JAJYIL010000429.1 GCA_021790055.1 Bacteroidota bacterium | reverse complement strand
CGTCATCAACCGATTTAGCGCCGGGAACTTTTCCCGTATTTAAATATTGGACGAATAATCCTTTTTGCGGATCGGACCAAAGCGGTCCGTCAAAATAATTCCCGGGGCAAATTGAATTCACTTTAATATTGTAAGGCATCAGCTCGAGCGCGAAAGACTCAGTTAATCCTATTCCGCCAAACTTTCCGCCGGCATAAGCAAAGTTTTTGTTGCTTCCCTTTAATCCAGATTTGGAATTAATCTGTATTATATCAAAAAAGAAATCCGGGTTATATTTATTCTGAATCTTCATGATCTGCGAAGCATACTTTGAGCAAAGGAAAAAGCCCATGTAGTTTATATCAGTAATCAGCTTGAAGGTTTCCGGCGGCATTTCCTCCAGGCTGCCAGCTTTTAACACGCCTGCATTGCTTATCATTATATCCAGCCCGCCGAATTCCAAAATGGTTTTTTGAATTAACTCCTCGACGGATTGCGGTTTTGATACGTCTGTCTTTACAAAGTACGCTTTGTTGCTTTTATTTAATGAATTCAATCCGGAAGCAAGAGCGTTGCCGTTTGATTCATCAACGTCTGCAATAATAATATTCGCGCCTTCGTTAAACATTTCCTTTACTATGCCGGCACCGATGCCCTGCGCGCCGCCGGTTATAATTACTATTTTCTGTTCAACCCGCCGTATCGCTTTTTCTATTGCAGGTTTCGGAGTTAGCTTAATTCCTTTCTTATTATTATCGACACATTCGATCAGCCAATCGACAGTTAATTTATTTTCAGCAAGTGCTATTAAGCCGGAGTTTTCAATTGAAATAAAATCCTGTACAGAGCCGGTTTGAGATGATTTAATTACTTCGCTGATAATACGCTCTTCGTATTCACCTAAGACTTTAAATATTTTGAAACGCCCTGATTGGAATAATGATTCCGGGATCTCTTGTGCATAAGGATAGAACTTGGTAATAAGCGGTTTGCCGCTTGACAGTGCCGTCCTTATTGCGGGCAGCATATTATAAATCATTTTATCCATTCTTCAAGCATCCAAATCAGGTTTAGTTTTTTTATTAAAATAGAAATCTAAAACGGCAGCGCCAAGCTTTTCAAACTCATTCCTTTTCCGCCCAGAAGGGAAGCCGTCTTTATTCTGATAGCCTTCATTGCCCAATGCCGTTAAAAACTGATGCGCCGCTAAGACGCAGGCGCCTTTGTAATTTATCTCTCTTAGATATTCATCGAGCGCTGCTTTTCCACGGCAGTAAACTTTTAGCGGAATTAAATCCGGTGTATTGTGCTCGGTACCGAACGTTACCGAAAAACCGTTTTCATAGAAATACCGGACATAGCCGGTTAAAATTTTAATATCATTCCTTGCAGGTATAAATTCGACGTTGCAGATTCCAAAGCTTAGCAGCCCGGTTAGTAATCCTTCTTTGCTGTTTTCAAAGTCAGTGAAGTTTCCGTTCATATCATCAAGAAGAACCGGGTAAACAGGTATTCCTCCTGCGTCATTAACAATCTCTTTAAATTCTTCAACGCTTATAAATGCGTTTCTATCTTCCGGGACAAAAGCCTTGCCGCCCGCTTTCAAAAGGTTTGATCGTATCTCATTTTCAAGGGAGGCGGAATCATTTAAACTGCTCTTCGGCAACTTGCCAAAAAGCTTTTCGTAAAAGATGATTCTATCCTTAGGATTGGGGCAAACCTCCTCGGCTTTAACGCGCACTGCCCTTGCTATATGCCTTTCCCTAATTAAATTTTTTGCGAACCTGGCGCGAATTTCTTCCAAAGAAAAATGGAAATCCGGGTTGATAAAATAAAGAAGTACGTTCATCTTATTTATCATCTCGGTAATCTGGCTCTCGCCCGACTTCAAAGCAGCGCTTATTCTATCTTGAATTCTGCTGTTCAGACTCGGGTAAGAGGAAAGACCTTTTCCCGATAAATAGATTCTTCCCGGATTGTTCGGATCATTCACCTTTATATTTTCTTTCTGGAATTCCTTTACCAGCCCGATGAATTCAATATTGAATAACGGAAAAATATTCGCCTGCAAACATTCTTTGGCAAATTCAAGATATCCATCGGTTACGTTGAAGTCGTTTATGCCCAAGACTTGTACGCCTTCCTCTTTTGCCAGGCTTACAGCCTGCTTGATGCTTTGAAACGCACTAAAGGAATATGGCGTGTGGATATGAGCATTAATGTCTATCGTTGTACCTTCACTTTCGGAATATTGTGAAAGCAGTTCTTCACTTGAAGGAAAACAATCAAATATCAGATTAGACTCCAAGCTTCGCTCTCCGGATTTTTTCTTTATTTGAAAAATTATTCTTGACGACGTGTCCTTCAAGCGGAACTATCTTTTCATGTATCGCGTCAAGAATCCAGGATGCCTGAGGAAAGTAATAATCCTCCAGCTCGTAAGCCGGTATAATCCAGTTCCTTGAGCCGACGACAACCGGCGGGGCATCAAGGTCGTCAAATGCAAGCTCGGTAACGTTCTGCGCGATATCTTTTAGATATGAGCCGCGCTCGTTTGCATCGCTTGCAAGAAGTATTCTTCCGGTCTTCCTTATCGACTGAAGCACCAAATCATAATTAAACGGAACCAATGTTCTCGCATCGATTATCTCGGCATACATTCCGTATTTATCGCGCAGAATATTTGCAGCTTCAACCACCCGGTACAATGTAGCACCGATAGATAAAATTGTTATGTCCTTTCCTTCGCGCTTAATGTCCGGTTCACCAAGCGGAATTTCATAATAACTTTCAGGCACACCGCCTTTATGAAACTCTTCTCCCACTCCATAGATTCTTTGGCTTTCAAAAAATATTACGGGATCGGTTCCCTGCAATGCGGCATTCATTAATCCCTTTGCATCGTAAGGCGTAGCAGGAAAGACAACTTTAATTCCCGGGATATGAGCAACTAAAGATGACCAGTCCTGAGAATGCTGCGCTCCATATTTTGATCCGACTGAAACTCTCACTACAACAGGCATCTTTATAAGATTGCCGCTCATCGCCTGCCATTTGGGAAGCTGGTTGAAAACTTCGTCGCCGGAGCGTCCCAGGAAATCGCAGTACATAATTTCCGGTACAACTCTTCCTCCGCACATTGCATAGCCTATTGCAGTGCCTACTATGGCGCCTTCGGAGATTGGCGAGTTGAACAGCCGGTGATAGGGCAGCGCTTCTGTAAGACCGCGGTAAACAGCAAACGCTCCGCCCCAGTCGCGGTTCTCTTCGCCGTAAGCAATGAACGTCGGATCTTTATAAAAGCGGTCGATTATTGCTTCAAACAATCCATCGCGTAGTTGATATACCTTCATTGAAGAATACGGCTTGCCGCTTTCATCGAATGCATATCTTTCCTTTCTGGCAAGCTGCTTTACTCTCGGATTTTCTTTCAGAGAAAGACTAACCTCGACCGGTCTATCTTCCATCTTATCAATTGATACATTCGAGAACATCATCTCACCTATTAAATTTGGATAATTAATTAAATCCATCCTCGGTGATATTTCATCATTTATCGCAAGCATCAATGCATAGGTGATGAGTCGACTGATATTCTCTTTTATCTCCTTAAGATTATCCGGTTTTACAAAACCGGATAATCTTA